>JBNMKP010000078.1:0-7024 GCA_050874405.1 bacterium | reverse complement strand
GAAAAGAAGATGTGCCTTCTCTTCACTTTCCTGTATATTTTGATCCTCAAACTTTAAAAATATACGTAGATGAAGAAATTAATGAAATTTCAAATAAGGATAATCTCATAACAATTATTCCATACCAAACAAAAGATGTTTTAGGTAGATGGACATGGTCAAAACAAAAAATGAGAACAGAAAGAAATTTATTAACGGTTGTAAAAATTGCTGGAGAATGGAAACTTCATAAAAAAGTTTATTATGATGTTTCTATGGGTAAAAAACCATATACTATTATATCTTCAAAACTCGGAAGAACGGAATTAGGTTCAATTGAAATTAAAGAATTATTTAATAATAAAGTATTTGATTATCCAAAATATTCAAAACTGATTCAATATTTCATTTCTCTACATAAAGATAAAACTTCTATAATTCTAGACTTTTTTTCTGGTTCTGCGACTACTGCTCATGCCTGTATGCAACTTAATGCAGAAGATGGTGGTAATAGAAAATTCATTATGGTTCAACTTCCTGAAAAAACTGACGAAAAATCAGAAGCATTTAAAGCTGGTTACAAAAACATTTGTGAAATTGGCGAAGAACGTATTAGACGTGCTGGCAAGAAAATTCAAGAAGAAAATCCTGATAAAAAAATTGATGTTGGGTTCAGAGTTTTCAAAGTCGATGATACTAACATGAAAGATGTTTATTATTCTCCTAACGAAACAGACCAAAAGCAATTAGGCTTATACGAAAGTAATATCAAAGATGATAGAACTGACGAAGATTTGCTATACGGTTGTTTGTTAGATTGGGGTGTTGAATTATCACTTCCACATAGAGTTGAAATCATTGATGGCAAACGAGTTCACATAGTAGATGAAGATGCTCTGATTGCGTGCTTTGAAGAAAACATTCCAGAAGGTGTTATTCGTAAAATTGCAGGCATGAAACCGTTGAGAGTTGTATTCAGAGATAGTTCATTCAATAGTGACGATAACAAAATCAATGTTGAAGAAATATTCAAACTTATCACTCCTGATACAAGGGTTAAGGTTATTTAGGAAGGCGGAGTAATGAAACTAAAATTTAAACATCAAAAATTCCAATCAGACGCAGCAAAAGCGGTTGTTGATATATTCGCAGGTCAACCTTGTTTTTCTCCAACCTCTTATATGATGGATATGGGATTTACCAAATCCGGCGATAATCAAATTAGTCAAACATCGTTGCTTAATTATACAGGTTTTTGTAACCACACAATAGTTCCAAATTTAAACAGAAATATAATCATTGACAACATGCAAAAAATCCAACGATTAAACCAACTTGAACCGTCAAAAGAGCTTATCAACGGATATAATCTAACTGTTGAAATGGAAACGGGTACGGGTAAAACTTATACTTATATAAAAACAATGTTTGAACTAAACAAGCACTACGGTTGGAGCAAATTTATTATTGTTGTTCCAAGTATTGCGATTAGAGAAGGGGTTTATAAATCCTTCAATATAACGCAAGAACATTTTGCGGAAGAATACGGCAAGAAAATAAAATTCTTTATCTACAATTCTAAAAGATTGAACGAAATAGAGCAATTCGCAAATGACGGTGGGCTTAATGTAATGATTATTAACTCTCAAGCCTTCAATGCCGTTAATTCTGCTAAAAAAGCTTTAGAACAAAATAAAAGAATTTCAAAAGAAGCTCGTAGAATTTTTATGAAATTAGACTGTTTTAGAAGCCGTCGTCCTATTGATGTAATCGCAAAGACTAATCCAATTATGATTATTGACGAACCTCAATCAGTTGAAGGTGCTTCAACAAAAGAAGCTTTAAAAATGTTTAATCCGCTTATTACACTTCGTTATTCTGCAACTCCAAAAGAAAAATATAATTTGGTTTACAGACTAGATGCAGTAGAAGCTTATAACAAAAAACTTGTCAAAAAAATCGCAGTAAAAGGCGTAACTATTCAAGGAAGTGATGCAACAAACGGATATTTATACCTCCAAAATATAAATTTATACAAAGATAAAGCACCAATGGCAAATATTGAATTTGACCAAAAAGGTGCAAACAAAATCCGTAAAAATAGCAAACTTTTAAAAGAGGGCGACAATCTATATCCTTTATCTGGCGAGTTAGACGAATACAAAAACAATTATATTATTACCAAAATTGACGGCAGAGATAACTCTGTAACATTTTTAAACGGAACAAAGATTTTTGTTGGCAACGTTTTAGGTGAAGAAAACGAAGATCAAATAAGACGTATTCAAATTAGAGAAACTATACTTGCACATATAGAAAAAGAACGAAAATTATTTTATAAAGGCATAAAAGTTTTATCATTATTCTTTATCGATGAAGTCGCAAAATATAAGCAATATGACGAATCCAACAACGAACTAAACGGCATTTATGCAAATATGTTTGAAGAAGAATATGAAAATATTATGAACGAACTTCAAATAAAATTCGGAGAAGATGATTATATCAGATACTTAAAAGGAATTTCTGCAAAAAGTACGCATGCCGGCTATTTCTCAATCGATAAAAAGAGTAAAAAAATAATCAACTCAACCGAAGATAAAAAAGAAGGTGGTTCAAATGATGTCGATGCTTTTGATTTAATCATGAGAAACAAAGAAAGATTATTAAGTTTTGACGAACCTGTTAGATTTATCTTTTCACACTCAGCACTTAGAGAAGGTTGGGACAATCCAAACGTATTCCAAATCTGCACACTTAGAAAAACAAACAGCACAGATAAAAAACGTCAAGAAATTGGTCGTGGTTTAAGACTTTGTGTAAACCAAAACGGCGAAAGAATGGATTCTAGCAAACTAGGTGAAACAGTACACGATATAAATGTTTTAACCGTAATCGCTAATGAAAGTTATGCGAGTTTTACAGAAAAATTACAATCTGAAATTGCAGAAATCACAAGCGATAGACCACAAGAGGTAACAGAAAAGCTATTTGAAGGTAAATTGATTACAAATGCGAATGGCGAAGAACAAACCATTGACATTAATTTAGCCAAAGAATACATAATTCATTTATTCGAAACAATTATATTGATGACGATAACAAACTTACAGAAACTTACTATGAAGCACAAAAAACAGGCAATATTGCTTTACCTGAAAATCTTGTTGGTTATGAAGATTCAATCATAAAAATCGTAGATATGATTTATAATCCAAACACAATGGCACCTGAAAACTTGAATGAAAGTAAGCCTAAACTAGAAATCGATAAAGAGAAATTAAACAAAAAAGAATTTCAAGAATTGTGGAAACGAATTAATACAAAAACAGCTTATGTAGTGAATTTTGAAACAAATGAGTTAATAGAAAAGTCAATAAAATCTATTGATAAAAACTTAGCCGTAACAAGATTATATTCCGTTATCCAAACAGGTTCTATGGATAAAATCGATTCAAAAGAAGCATTAGAAAAAGGTACTGCTTTTAACAATGGAAAAGTTTACAAAGAAGATATAAAAACTTTATCCTGCGGGATTAAATACGACTTAATTGGCAAAATTGTTGAGGAAACAAAACTTACACGAAAATCAGTTGTAAGAATTTTACAAGGCCTTCACTCTGAAACATTTAACCAATTTAAGATAAACCCAGAAGATTTTATCATTAAGGTTTCAAATCTGATAAATGAAGAAAAAGCAACTGTTATTATTGAACATATTACATATAACAAGCTAGAAGAAGCTTATCAGACTGATATATTTGCCGAACCTGAAATGAAAACAATTACAAACAAAAATTCACTTCCTGTTGAAAAGAATTTATACAATTATCTTGTATATGATTCTGAAGTTGAAAAAGAGTTTGGAGAAGATTTGGATAAAAATTCCGATGTATCAGTTTATGTAAAACTTCCAAAAGGTTTTTATATTAACACTCCTGTTGGACATTACAATCCAGATTGGGCAATCGCATTTAATGAAGGCTCAGTGAAACATGTTGAGTTTGTTGCCGAAACAAAAGGTTCAATGAGTTCACTACAACTAAAACCAATAGAACAAGCCAAAATAAATTGTGCAAGAGAACATTTTAAAACGATTAGCTCAGATAGTGTTCAATATGATGTTGTAGACAATTATCAGGCATTACTTGATAAGGTCATGAGGTAAAAGGAAAGAGGTAAAAATGATTGAAAAACTAACAACTACAGAATTAGAACAATTTAATTACTTGATAAAAGTAATTTATTTAGGTGTAATGAACGGACAAAGTAAAATAGAGCCTTACACAAATGCTATTGAAACTGTAAACAATAAAGTTGGTAATGTTTCTTATGTGAATATAATGGAAGTGCTAGAAAAAGATGGCTATACAAAACCTTGTCCAAATCCGAATAGTAAAGCACTTGTATTAACAGATAAAGGACTTCGTTATGCAAAAAACACATTAAATTTAAAACGTGAAAAATAGAGGTTCAGGCATGCGAGGTTTTGTAGCACTTATACTATTGCTTAGGTTTTTATTTACCAATCCGATTGGGATTGCTATTCTTATACTATTTTTGATAGCTATGAGTAGTGATTCTGATGCGATAATAAATATTACAGGCAACATTATTCTCGGTCTGATTGTTATTGCAGTAATCATTGGTATATGCAACTTCATCAAACAATTTTTAGAATGAACATTTTTAAATTCCAATCGTTCTAATATTAGGAGAAAATTATGAAAAAACTTTTTGCAATTATATTTGTATCTTTATTATTAACGGGTAGTGCATTTGCTGGCACGACATATAACCAATACGGCAGTAAAACAGGTTCGTATAGAACAAATGGCTCTACAACCACAACTTATGATAGATACGGTTCACGCACTGGAACTTTCAAAACCAACGGCAGCACAACGACAAAATACGACCAGTACGGCTCTAAACAAGGTACAATCAAAAAGACTTCATCAGGCTACACCACATACGATAAATACGGCTCTAAAACTGGCAGTTACAAAACAAATTCCAACGGCACTACTACATCTTATGATAAATACGGAAGAAAAACAGGCTCATATAAAACCGATTCCACAGGCAGAACAACCCAATACGACCGCTACGGCAGAAAAGTCGGCAGTTTTAAGTAAAATATTAATATTTTTGGGTTAGGCATGGGTCATGTAATCTAGAAGAACTACTTAACTATTTTCCCAAAATCCAATGATATAAGTGTATTATACCTATTTCCCATTATATAGAGCATGGGTCAAGCATGGGTCATTCACATTTTAAATTATATTTTATTGAACTATTACCCTTATCTTTTTGGCTTTCAAATATATTCATCTCAACAAGTTTTTTTAAATCTCGTTTACTTGTTTCTCTAGTTGTAGAATTTAATTCTTGATAGATGCTATTTGTAATATACCCTTGTTCTACTACATATTTGATAGCCTTATTTTGTCTTTCATTTAAGCAATTGTATTGTTTGTACATCTGTAGAATAAAACCACCTTGAGATGTTTCAAATATTGGAGCTGGAATTCCTTGTTTCAGGCATGCCGTAATCATACGTTTTATACCTGTGCCAAATTGTTCAACATAACCAGCCATATAGATAACTTTCATAATCAATGGATTTCTTGACTTTGATGTATGAGATACGGTTAATTTATCAAGAGTTAAACCTCCAAATAAATCCCCAGAGTTATAAATCCAAATACTATCTCCGAAAATTTTAATCTGTATTGCAGAACTAAAATCAAAGTAGTCTTTGTGAATAATAGCATTCAAAACCGCTTCTCTTAGTGCTGGTAATGGATAGTCCCAAATATCTTCTCTTTGAAATCCTTTAATTTCTGCCCTCATGTTTATAAACAATTTCAAAACAGAGTCAACATCTTCAATTTGTTCAAATAAATTACCTGTGATATTTTTGTCACTTATAATTACGGATTCATCATCGCCTTTAAATAAACCAACCCTAATAGTTGCTGTCGATAGTAATTTTTGTGGATTCTTGCCAAATAATATAATTGCACCATTTGTAAGTTTATTATCAATAATAAGCTCTAATTGAGTCAAAAGGTCTGTTATGCTTAACTCTTTTGCTTCTTCTGGTAATCTTCCCTTATTTGTTGCAAGCTTAACAAATTTTTGAACAGTTTTCTCATCAATATCATCAAGTGTAAAATTGTTACTTATGGAATCCCAACTTATATCTTTTAACAAAAGTTTCTTTAATTCTTCTTTATTAGCTTCTCTTGTAGTATTCCCAACTCTTTTATAATATTTATTTTTGTAAGCAATAGGAACAGATGATTTTTCAACCGTGATTTTTAGAATGCCTTTATCTTCAATATGTAAAAGTTCAACATTTGGTTGAATACCTGTTAAATCAATAATTTTATTAGTTAATGCTTCTTGTTTACCATTAGATAAATCAATACCTACTATATTTTTTGTTTCATCTTCAACACCAAGAATAATGCAACCACCATCAGTATTTGAAAAGGCAGAAATAGACTTGAATAATCCTTCACTTACTTCTTGTTTATATTCAATAACATTGCATTCATCTAACAAATTTTCTAACTCTTTATTCATGCCTGTATTATACCAAAGATTTTAGCCGCAAGCAATTTTTAACTATAGAATATAAAGCATTGGTCATATCTTATAATATAGTTTCTCTCGTGTCACTAATATCAAGAGTAGCCTTTGCGAATTTGCCCCTATCTTAAAAGTGGGGGGCATGCATGGGGCATTCATAGATTACACGCAACTAGCATATACAAAATATTAGAACTAGGGATTTAATAAAAGTTGGGAGGGTGTAGTTTAACAAAATGCAGATTCTAGTATAACAATTTCACTAAAATGCACATCATAGTATATAAATGTAAGCCTATAATTTTTGTGCCATTTTGTGACATAAATGTATAATAATGGGTATAAATCCATCTAAATTTAAAAACCTAAAACTTGTCTGAAAGGCTTTATCCATCTAACTTTATACCAGTTTGTATCAAAATAGTAAAATATATCAAAATTG
>JBNMKP010000077.1:0-7326 GCA_050874405.1 bacterium | reverse complement strand
ATAATTAATTATCTTAGTGTAACGGATTACGACGTCGCTCTGTATAACAAATTATGCACTATGGAAAACAATTCTCCTCGTAATGACATGGTTAATTGTGTAGGTCGGCGTTGCTACGCCGACACGTAAATTCTATCGGCTTGGCATAATTATAAAGTTAAAGAGACCCTGAACTAAATTCAGGGTGACAAATTAATAAAAGCCCCTCCTCGAAATCAGAGATTTCGGTCCTCCCGCAAGGGGTGGACACTCTGTGAGACAGAGTCACTCGTGGCTAGGGTACAATAGAATCGTAAAGAACTTATTACCTATAATTTCCTATAGATCTTAATAGGTTATTGACCTCTCACTTTTCATTAATTCCCCAATCATTTAAATCTACTATTGATTTTAGTTGCAATTTCCATTAAAATAATCTTAATTGAATAAAAGGAGAAAATTATGGCTCAACAATTTAATCCACAGGGCATGAATGCTCAAAATATTAAAAAACGTTATGCGGTTTTAGTTTTTATCAAAGGCTCAACTGCACCGTTAGTTTTGTATGTTAAAGAAGCTCAAGCTCTTTATCAAGAACTTGTTGAAAAAATGCAATCAAATAATGCGGTTTTAATTGAAAAAGATACTGATGGACCATTGAAAAAAGTTTGTTTTATTTCTAATCAGATTGCAGCTCTTGCTATTCAAGAAGAACAATATGTATAATTTTGTTTGGGTTAACCTAAGCAAGAATAGTTAAAAATTATGGAAAAGATATTATCAATAGAAGATTTAGAAAATGCCGAAAATAAGACACTCTATTGTACTTTCGATGAAAATATCGAGGGTATTGATTGTGTTACCCCAATTCATGCTGAGCTTTGCGCAAAATCGTTAGGTGAATTTATTCAAATCACAGGGCATGTTACAGGAATTGTAAATTTGGAATGTGATTTGTGTCTTGAAAAATTTGAATATAACTTGGATTTTGATATTGACGAATTATTCTCAAAAGGTTCATTACTTGGGGATTACGAGGAATCAGGACAAGAGTTTGAAATTAAAGACGGACAATTTGTTACTGATTTGAACGGCGAAAAAGAGATTGATATTTATGACTTATTGTATCAATCCGTAATATTAAATTACCCAAATAAAAAAGTTTGTGGTATTAATTGTAAAGGGAAGAATTTTCTATCTGAGGAAAATATTCCCGACCCAAGACTGGACGTCTTTAAAAATATCCAAATTAACCCAAAAGATTAGTTAGTAGAAAATAAAAAAGGAAAGACAAAAATGGCAGTACCTAAGAAAAGAACAGGACATTCCGCTCAAGGTAGCAGAAGAGCAAATTGGAAAGCTACTAAACCGGAAACTACTAAATGTCCTAATTGCGGTGAAACAGTTTTAACACACACAGTTTGTACAGCATGTGGCACTTACAAAGGCCAACCTGTGAAATTAGCAGATAAAGCAGCTGCTGCAGAAGCTCCAGCTAAGAAAACTGCTAAAAAATCAACTAAAAAAGCAGCTCCTAAAGCTGAAGAAAAAGTTGAAGAAGTTAAAGCTGAAGAAGCTGAAAAAACAGAAGAATAATTAAGTAATTATCGGAAGCGGCAAATTTATTGGCGCTTCCGATTTTAACCAAACTTTGGAGAGAGAAGGATATGGCAAGAATAGCAATAGACGCAATGGGCGGTGATTATGCACCAAGAGCAATAGTTGAAGGTGCTTTGTGGGCAGCACAAGAGTATGGTGTTGGCCTAGAGCTTGTTGGTAGAAAAGATGATATCCAAGCCGAATTGGATAGAATTAAAGCTGCCGGTTGTATTTATTCTGATTGCGGAACAAAAGGTCATAACAGAAAAATTAAAATTGATGTTGATAAGATTGATTACACAATAACACATGCCTCTGAAGTAATCGGCATGGGCGAAGCTGTAGGTCAATCAATCCGCAGAAAGAAAGATTCTTCTATTGTTGCTTCAGTAAGAGCTGTTGCTGAAGGTAGATGTGAAGCTGTTGTTTCTGCCGGTTCAACTGGTGCGGCTATGGCTGCTAGTTTGTTCGGATTGGGTAGAATTCATGGTGTAACAAGACCTGCAATTGCCGTTACTCTTCCTACAATGAAAAATCCTGTTGTATTGATTGATGGTGGTGCAAACAGCGATTGTACTCCGGAAATGCTTACTCAGTTTGCCGAAATGGGTATGGCTTATGCAAAACATATTGTTGGAGTTGAAAATCCAAAGGTTGGTATTTTAAGTATCGGCGAAGAAGAGGGTAAAGGTAATGCCCTTGTTAAAGAAACTTATCCTTTACTAAAAGAAATGCATGAAGCAGGCAGAATTGATTTTGTCGGTAATATTGAGGGTAAAGAACTTTTCATTAACAAATGTGATGTTGTTGTTTGTGATGGTTTTGCCGGAAATATTGCATTGAAAGTTACAGAGGGAACTGCTTCAATGTTATTAAAAATGATTTCTACAGAGTTCAAATCAGATTTGGTTGGTTGCATAATTGGTTTACTTGCAAAACCATTCTTGAGAAGAATTTTGAAAAAAATCAATTGGGAAGTATTTGGCGGAATGTTACTACTTGGTGTTAAGGGCATTTCGGTTATTGCTCACGGACGTAGCTCATCTTATGCAATGAAAAATGCTGTTAGAGCGGCTGTGAGAGTTTTGAATAAAGATATTAATTCTAAAATTGCAGAAAATATAAATAGATAGGAAAATAATAATTATGTCAAATAGTGTAAAACCTTTAAGAATTGCCGGTGTTGGATATTGTGTTCCAGATACGGTGATAACAAATGAAGATTTAACAAAATTATATGAAACATCTGACGAATGGATTTTTACTCGTACAGGTATCAAGGAAAGAAGAGTTGTTTCAGGTAATGAAAGTGCTATTGATTTAGGTTTGAAAGCGGCTGAACGAGCTTTAGAAAAATCTAAAATTAAAGCCGAAGATATTGATTGTGTAATTGCAGCAGCTTCTGCTCCACCTCAATTGTATCCTGCTTTGGCATGTGATATTCAAACAAGACTTGGAATTCCTAATTATGTTCCATCATTCGATTTGACAGCTGCTTGTACCGGTTTGATTTATTCTTTGCAAGTTGCAAGAGGTTTAATCGGTTCTGGTTTATACAAAAACATTTTGATTGTTGCTGCTGATAACAATTCTCGTTTAGTTGATTGGAAAGACAGAGGAACCTCAATTTTGTTTGGTGATGGTGCTGGTGCAATGGTTGTAACCGAAGCAGAAGATGGTGTTGATGATATTTTATCACTAGATGTTAGAGCCGATGGTGCTATTGGTCAATATATTTCAATGAATATGCCTGGCGAAAATTGTCCATTGGTTGCACCTTGTGATCCTGTTGATTCAAAAATTCACATGGCTGGTCGTGATGTTTACAAATTTGTTGTTACAACATTACCAAATTATGTTGACAAATCAATTGAAGAAGCTGGTATGAAAGCAGAAGACATTGATTACTTAATTCCACACCAAGCAAACCAAAGAATTATTGAAGCTTTGCAACAAAGATTGAAATACCCAGATGAAAAAGTTATTTCTAATATCAAATATTATGGAAATACTTCAGCTGCTTCAATTCCAATTGCATTGGTTGAGGGTGTTGAAAAAGGTAAAATCAAACTTGGTTCAACTGCAATTCTTTGCGGATTTGGTGCAGGTATGACATGGGGTGCTGCTGTTGTAAGACTTCGTGAAGGTATTTGCTAGAACTGATTTGAAAATAGTTTTTTACAAAAAGGTGTGACTTAGGTCATGCCTTTTTTTGTTGATATTTTGCGCTAAATGTGTTAGTATCACGGTATGAAAAATCTTGATTTTACGGCATTAGAAAATTCTCTTCAACGATTGGGTGAAGTTGTTGAAATATATAAAAAAAATCCCCAAGACTCAATTGTTAGGGATTCTTTGATTCAACGTTTTGAGTTTACTTATTCTATAACATTAAAAACATTGAGGAAATATTTTATTGAAAGAGCATTTATTGTTGATGATGTCAATAAATTATCTTTTAATGAAATGGTTAGAACTGCAATGCAATTAAATCTTTTAAAATCGGATTTGACAAAATGGACTGAATTCAGAGAAATGAGAAATTTAACCTCTCATACTTATGATGAAAATGTTGCGTTAAAAGTATCGGGTATTGTTCCTGATTTTTATGAAGAAATAATATATTTGTTGAAAGAATTAAAAGGTACCAAGTAGATGAAAAATCTTGATTTGGAAAATAGATACCAAGATTTTATAATTGATTTGGTTTCAAAAATTGTACCGGAAGCTGAAATTTTTATTTATGGTTCAAGGACAAAAGGTAAGGCTTTGAAATATTCAGATGTTGATATTGCATTGAAATGTGATAAAGAAATTCCATTTGATAATATTTTAAAATTAAAAGCCTTGTTTAGTGATTCAACTTTTCCGTATATGGTCGATATAGTTGACTTAAATAGTATTAGTGAAAGGTTTTTTAGTTTAATTAAAGATGATTTAATCAAAATTAACTAAAACTCTGACTTTTGCCTTAATATGTTTTACTTTTAGTGTATTTATTATATAATTTACTTATAAACTTGTATTTTAGAAGATAAAGGGAGTTATTTTATGGCTAAAAAAATCGCATTTTTATTCCCAGGACAGGGTTCTCAATCTGTTGGAATGGGAAAAGATTTATATGACAATTTTGATGCTGCAAAGAATGTATTTGACAGCGCAGATAAGGTTTTAGGTAAAAGTATTACAACTTTATGTTTTGAAGGTCCGGAAGAAAATTTGAAACAAACAGTTAATACTCAACCTTGTATTGTAACAATGTCAATTGCAGCTTTGGAAGCTTTGAAATCTCAATTGGATATTACTCCGGCTTGCACAGCAGGTCACAGTTTGGGTGAATATTGTGCAATGTATTGCTCTGGTGTTATGAATTTAGAAACAACATTGAAAGCAATTCAAAAGAGAGCTGATTTAATGGGCGCAACAAAAGGTGGCGCTATGGCTGCAATTTTGAATGCTCCAGAGGAAAGCCTTGAAAAAGCTTTAGAAGAAGCTTCAAGTGTTGGTTATGTTGATGTTGCAAATTATAATTCTCCTGCACAAGTTGTTATTACAGGTGATGAAGCAGCTGTTAAAAAAGCTGGTGAATTGTTGTCAGAAGCAGGAGCAAGAAGAGTTGTTCCTTTAGCTGTTTCTGGAGCTTTCCACTCTAAATTTATGGAACCGGCAGGAAAAGAATTCTCAACATTTGTATCAGAACTTGATATGAATAATGCTGAAACTCCGGTATTTACTAACGTTGATGCTCAAGCAACAGTTTTGGCTGCTGAATTCAAAAATAAAATGCCTAAACAAATTTATTCATCAGTTCACTGGACTCAAACTATTGAAAATATGATTAACGATGGTGTTGATACATTTATTGAAATCGGACCTGGGAAAGTTTTGGCAGGTTTGAATAGAAAAATCAATTCTGACGTTAAAACATACAATATCTTTGATAAAGATTCTTTGGAAGTTACAGTTAATGCTTTGAAAGAAGAAATGGCAGCTGTTTAATGAAGATTCATAAAATTTCATTAAACACAAAGAAATTTTATGATAATCACCCAGATTTAATGCCCAGAAATCTTTATTTGTATTTTGGGCGGGTTAAATTAGCAGAGCAGATAGAAGATGAATTTAATAAAGTATCTAAATTATCTTTTTATGAAAAATGCCAAAAGTTATTTTCAAAAATAAAACAAAAATTAAAAGAAATATAAGGAGAAAATTATGACAGATAAAAAAGTTGCATTAGTAACAGGCGGTTCTCGTGGTATTGGTAGAGCATGTGCCATTGAACTAGCAAAAGCAGGTTGTGATGTAGTTATCAACTATGCAGGTAATGCAGAAGCTGCTGCAAAAACAGTTGAAGAATTAAAAGCTTTGGGTTCAAACTCTGAAAGCTTTAAATTTGATGTTTCTAATCAAGCAGAAGTTGATGAAAATATTGCTAAAATTGTTGAAAAATACGGAAGAATTGATGTTTTAATCAATAATGCCGGTATTACACGTGATGATTTGTTTATCAGAATGGGTGAAGACAAATGGAATGCTGTTATTAATACAAATTTAAGCAGTGCATTTTATGTTTCAAAACCGGTTGTAAAACTTATGATGAAACAAAGAAGCGGAGCTATTGTTAATATGTCATCAGTTGTAGGTTTGTATGGTAATGCTGGTCAAGCTAACTATTCAGCTGCAAAAGCAGGTTTGATTGGTTTTACAAAATCATTGGCAAAGGAACTTGGTTCACGTGGTGTTAGAGTTAATGCTGTTGCTCCCGGGTTTATTGCAACAGATATGACAAAAGACTTGCCTAATATTGATGAATACTTGAAGGCAATTGCTTTGAGAAGAATGGGTAAAGCAGAAGATATCGCAGCTGCAGTTAAATTCTTAGCACTTGATACTGATTATATTACAGGTCAAGTTTTGGAAGTTGACGGTGGTATGATTATCTAGTTTAATTTTTGAATAAATAGATTTTATGAGGAGTAGTAAGATTTCTTACTACTCCTTTTTTAATTATTTTGAGTAAATAATAGTTTTAGTGTATTTCTTTAAAAAATTATGTAGGTCAGACTTATTAATTTGATACGTAGAATTATTTAAAAGGTTTTTGTGGTAAGTAGCAAATTTTGTAGTTTAATGCATCAAGTATAATTTCAAATTCTTTAAGATTAATAGTTTCGTTTTTCAACTTTTGGGATAAATTTTGTATTGAAAAATTTTTCCCTTTCTTTTCGGAAATAATTTTTGCAAGTTGTGTCAAAGTCATATCTTTGTCTATTAAAAGCTTTTTGATGTCATTACTAATACTCATTCTCTAAGAATACAATATTTTAAAGTCAGTTTGACAAAATTAAACATATAATTTAAAATTAAAGAAATAATTTAAAAAAGATAAGTAAAATGAACTATAAAAATAAATTTCTATGTTCACTTTTTCTTTTTGATTTCGATGCAAAAAGAAAAAGTGGAACCGAAAAAGAAAAACACGAACGCCTCAATGGAACGAGTTATCAGGGGCTTTGCCCCCGAACCCCTAATCATGTCATTACGAGGAAAACAAGCCGAGCAGAGTGCGGAGCGGTCTGCCGAATCAATAGGCTGTCTGCAGGACTAGTCGGCAGGTTCGGAATAACGTTTAATGCGAGGCGTAGTGAACAAATTGGATATGGATTAGAACAGAGTGACGTCGTAATCCCAAACACAACACACCAATGCCACCCTGAACTGCGGATTTTGGCAAGAGTGAAGTGT
>JBNMKP010000076.1:0-7333 GCA_050874405.1 bacterium | reverse complement strand
GAAAATAATGTCATCTCTATGAGGACCAACGCAGGCTTGACATCTCCTCATTTCTTCGATTTTTCTCTCTTCAAGTGATTCTAAGAATGAGTATTGAATATCTTCAATTGATTCTATTTCATTGGGTTCTTCTGTTTTTATGTCAAAAGAACAGGAGTATTTTATTGTTAAATCTTCTGTTTCACTAATTGTTTGGTGTTTAGATTTCGCTAGTCGTTCAATTTCTTTTAAAAATTTCTTTCTGATATAAATAATATTGCTACCTGTTATAGACAATTGTTCATTAAAAACATCTAGTAAAGACTCGTTTGTTTTCCCTGTTTTGGCGCATTCTTTTAAGAAATTATTCTTTTGAACTCTAATTTTGTCGTATTTAGATAACCTATCGTCATAAGCAGGATAGATTTGCATAATTGCTCTATCAAGCCAATCCCGTCTATCTTGAGGCACTCCTCTTAGTAGTAGCAAGTCTGTTGTTGAAAATAGAACAGTTTTTAGGACTGATTTAAAATCTTTTATTGTGGATTTAACCCCGTTTATTTTTATTTCTCGTTTTTTGTCGGTGTTGTATTGATACGATAATTCAATATCGGTATCTGCTTTTATAATATCAGCTTCAAGTTTAAGGTTTTGGTGATTAAAATTTATTAGCTCTAACAAATTAGATGTTCTTGGGCTTTTTAGTGTTGACAAAAAGTAAATGCTTTCAAGAATATTTGTTTTGCCTTGAGCATTTTTGCCAATAATAAGTGCTTTAGATTTTCCAAAATCTAATTCAAGCTCTTCACAGTTTCTATAATTGGTGAGTTTTAAATTATTTAATCTCATATAACTTATTATACTTCAAATATATGATTTTTCTTGAATGATGGACTTTAGCTTAAAAATAGTGTATAATATAAATATCGTACGTATTTATTTTAAAAGGATTGGTTAAATGTTACCTGTTATATCAGAAGATATCGCAAACACTGCTTTTAGTGAAATTTTTGAAGATATGCCTGCTTGGCGTAAAAAAATGATACATTATATAAAAGATGAAAATCCCGAGATTAATACAGCAATTATTGAAGCTGCAAATAAAACGGATTTAGACCCAAAAGCTGTAGCATTGGGTGCTTATATGACGTATTTACTTATTGAATTGGCATCAAAAGAAAACGATGCAATGATGAACTATACAGAATAAATTAGAGGACGGTTTTAAGATTATGCTTATTGAAGATTTATTAAAAGAATTAGTAGAGAAAAAAGGTTCCGATTTACATATTTCAAATGCACTACCTCCTGTAGCTCGTATTGATGGTAAATTGGTTCGATTAGATTATGACCCATTAACACCGGAAGGTGTAGAAGCTTTGTTATTTCCAATGATGTCAAATGAACAAAGACGTCGATTGGAACAAGAATGGGAACTTGACTTTTCATACGGTGTTGAGGGCATCGGCCGTTTCCGTGTGAACTTCTATAAAGACAAAGGTTGTTATGCTGCAGCTTTCCGTACAATTGCTACGAAAGCTCCGCAGTTAGAAGAATTGGGTATGCCACCTATTGTAACAACGATTGCAGATAAACCTCGTGGATTGGTTCTTGTAACAGGTCCTACCGGTTCCGGTAAATCTACAACCTTGGCAGCAATGGTTGATTATATCAATAGAACAAGAGCAGAACATATTTTGACAATTGAAGATCCGGTCGAATTTGTTCACACTTCAAAAGTAAGTATTATTCACCAGCGTGAATTGGGTATGGATACAAGATCTTTTGCAAATGCATTGAAGTCAGCCCTCCGTGAAGACCCTGATATTATCCTAGTAGGTGAGATGCGTGACCACGAAACTATTGCGTTAGCTTTGACAGCTGCTGAAACTGGTCACTTGGTGTTCGGAACACTTCACACCTCTTCAGCTTCACAAACTATTGACCGTATTATCGACGTATTCCCAGAGGGGCAACAACAACAAATTCGTGTACAGTTGGCAAACTCTCTTGTTGCTGTATTTGCACAAACTCTTCTTCCAAAACGTCAACCTGACGGTTCAAGAAAAGGTCGTGTAATGGCTCAAGAAATCATGGTTGTAACTCCGGCTATTGCTAACTTGATTCGTGAATCTAAGGCTGCTCAAATTTACTCAACAATTCAAACAAGTTCTGGTGCTGGTATGCAGACTCTTGAATCTTCACTTGCTGAATTATTTAAGAAAGGTCTTGTTACAATTGAAGATGCGTTGTCTAAATCTTCAAAACCTAATGAATTAAAACGATTAATCCAAGGATAGTACATAATTAAGGAGGAACTATTATGGCGTCGATTGTAGATGCTTTTAGCGAAGCTCTAAATGAAGATTTGTCTTTTGTTAAGATAGCTCTTTATTCTATTCCGGTGTTTTTCTGTGCAAACCTTTTTATCAAAGGTAGAATGGGTGATTTCTACTTTTGGGTTGGTTTAACAGCAATTTTATTACTGGGACTTTTAACACAGGGAATTAACAATGTAAGAATGAACAGAAAAGAAATTTTGACATTAAATCCAATATTTCTTGCAACTTCTGTTGGCAAATCTTTCATTGTAATGGCTCCTCAAATTTTAATTTGGAGTATTGTTGGTTCAATGATTTTGAAATACGTTAGTATTCCGATTGATTTGCCACATGTTCCATTAATATTTGCTTCTATTGTTTGGGCTGTTATTGGTTCAATTTTATTGACTGCATATTTATCTTTTGCAAAATACTTGAAAATTCCACAAGGTTTTAATTACAAAGTTATTTTGGAATCTTGCGTTGATATTTTGATAAGCTTGTTGTTCTTTTTGCCACAACTTGTGATTGCAAATGCGGTATTGATTGGACCGGTTGCGTATTTGTTTTATTTCTTCCAATTGCCGTTTACTCACTGGGGCTTTATTTTGTATTGCTCATTGGCATTTGTTGTAAATATTTCAATTATGGCAAATTATTTTGCCCAAGCTTCTTATGAGCATATCAAAGGAAGCAATGAGGAATATGATGATCACTGTCAAATAAATATGATTGATGATTCTGCAACTCGTATGGAGGGTTAAAGAATAGATTCAATAATCTAAAATAAAAAGCTCTATCAATTGCGATAGGGCTTTTTTATTGTTTAATCTTTCATTTCTCTAAGTTTTTTCAATTGATCACGAATTTGTGCTGCTCGTTCAAAATCAAGAATTTTTGCCGCTTTGTGCATATCTTTTTCAAGTTTATCAATAAGTTTTGGTAAATCTTTCTTTTCTATGCCTAAATCAACCATTTCTTCTGCAACGATATCTTCTAAATCTCGATAACTTGCAACAAGTGACAATAAATTATTTTCGATTGGCTTTTTAATTGTTTGTGGAATGATTCCATATTTTTGGTTGTAAGCAATTTGAATTTTTCTTCTTCTTTCGGTTTCTTTAATTGCTCTATCCATTGAATCTGTAATTTTGTCGGCATACATAATTACTTCACCACAAGCATTTCTTGCTGCACGGCCTATTGTTTGAATAAGACTGGTATCAGAACGTAAAAAGCCCTCTTTATCTGCGTCCATAATTGCAACAAGAGAAACCTCCGGAATATCAAGCCCCTCTCTTAAAAGGTTTACACCAATAAGAACATCAAATTCGCCAAGTCTTAAATCTCTCAAAATTTCGACACGTTCCATTGATTTGATTTCACTGTGCAAATATCTTACTCTTATTCCTTCTTGCAAGAAAAAGTCCGTCAAATCTTCCGCCATTCTCTTGGTTAGAGTTGTTATTAAAATTCTTTCATCTTTGTCTGTACGTTTTTTGATTTCTGTTTTCAGGTCTTGAATTTGTGTGTCAATAGGACGAACAGAGACTTTCGGATCTAGCAATCCGGTTGGTCTGATAATTTGTTCAACAATTTGTTGAGATGTTTCTTTTTCGAAATCTCCAGGGGTTGCGGAAATGTAGATTTTTTGTCCGACTTTTGCATAAAATTCTTCATTTTTTAGTGGTCGGTTATCTTTTGCACAAGGAAGCCTAAATCCATAGTCTACCAAAACTTGTTTTCTTGCGGCATCTCCGTGGCTCATACCTTTAATTTGTGGGAGTGTAACGTGTGATTCATCTACAATTGTTAGAAAATCATTAGGAAAATAATCTAAAAGTGTTGCAGGTGCTGAGCCTACAGGTCTGCGTTCAAGAATTCTGGAGTAGTTTTCAATTCCAGTACAATAACCCATTTCTTTCATCATTTCCAAGTCGTATTTAACTCGTTGTTCCAGTCTTTGAGCCTCAATTAGTTTGTTTTCATTGTTTAATTCTACAAGTCTATGTTGTAATTCTTCTCTAATTATTGAAAAAGTTTCTTCTTGATTATCGTCAGATGTTATATAGTGAACGGCAGGATAAATTACAACTGACTGGGGTGTTTCAATGATTTCTCCAGAAACATTGTCGATTTTAATGATTTTTTCAATCTCATCACCGAAGAAATAAATTCGAGTTACTATTTTTTCGTAAGCAGGCATAATTTCAACAATATCGCCTCTTGCACGGAATGTTGAACATTTTAATTCTATGTCATTTCTTTCGTAACGAACTTCTACAAGGTGTTTTAATAGTGCATCTCTATCGATTTCATCGCCGACTTTAACTTCTATTGCACCTTTAAAATAGTTTTCCGGAAGTCCCAAACCATAAATACAACTAACAGAAGAGATAACAATAACATCATCTCTTTCGTAAAGACTTCTTGTTGTATTGTGACGAAGTCTGTCTATTTCTTCATTTATTGATGAAGATTTTTCTATATAAGTATCCGTTCTTGGAATATATGCTTCTGGTTGGTAATAGTCGTAATAACTTATGAAGTATTCAACAGCATTATTCGGGAATAACTCTTTGAATTCGTTATACAATTGAGCTGCAAGAGTTTTGTTGTGCGCAATTATAAGAGTTGGTTTTTGAACTCTTTCAATAACGTTTGCAATGGTAAAAGTTTTACCTGAACCTGTAATACCAAGTAATGTCTGGGTATCATCTCCTGCTTTTATTCCTTTAACCAGTTGTTCTATTGCTTTTGGTTGGTCGCCTGATGGTTTGTATTTTGAAACAATTTTAAAATCGTGATGTGTTCTCATATTCTACATTTTAGTACAAAATTTTGTTTTGTTGTAACTCCTTGTAAAAACCTTTAAAATTTGCTAAAATTCTTTTAAGAAAACTTGTTTATTATACGAAAGAAAGGATTAGCAAATGAAAAAAATATTGGAAACTTTTAAAAGTTTATATACTTGCGAAGATTGTGTGAAAACTCATTTAACACTTGCGTTTATGTTTCTTTTACCATCATTGTTAGGTGCTTCTATTCAATTTTTGGATAAAGATTTTGCAGAATTTCAAACTTCTGTAATTATCATGTCTTTAGTTTTTGCGGTATTATCAATTGTTCCGATATTATTTTTGATTGGTTATTATTTGAAATTCGTAAGTCAAAGACTTTCAGGTGAAAAAGGAATGCCAAGTATTGATTGGGGTTCTGTAACTCGTGGCACTAAAGCAATTCCATTGTATTTGGTTTGGGGCTTGTATGTTGCAATTCCATTATTGGTTTATTTCTTTATTTTAGTTGCTGTATTTGGCGGTTTATTTTTAGTAGGCGGAGCGAATGCTCTATCTTTGATTTTATCATTCTTCATTTTAATGATAGGAGGATTCCTTGCTTTTATTCCGATATTTATAATCACCCCTTTTATTATGGAAGTATATTTTAAATATTGCGAGAATTTTGAATATCATAAAGCACTATTCAACCCATTATTACCGTTCAAATTTATGAAAAAAGCTTTCAAAGACTCAATGCTTGTAGCGTTGAAATATTTGGCTGTTAGTATTGTTGTAAATGTTGCTTTCCAATTTGTTATAGGTTCGTTATTCTTAATAATAATTCTATTTGGGGCAGGAATTGTAATATTTTTAAAAGCATCAACATTTGACTCTAGTCCGTTATTTATATCATTGATAATTTTAATCTCCGGACTATTTGGAATGTTCTCTGCTTATGCGTCTCAAATCGTTGGTTTTGCATATTCAGATAACTTAGTTGAGGTTTATAAGGAAAAAATTATGGACACTGAAGATGAAGTTGTTCCAGAAAACGAAATGTCTGAAGAAGCATAACTCTAAGTTAATGTTAAGAATAGAGGCGGAGCCGATTCTCGGCTCCGCCTCTATTTAATATAAAAAATTTTTACCTATAATTTGATAGAGTAAGAATATTTTCAACGAATTCTTTTTTGTCAGAATTTGTATAAGAAATACTTGAATACATGTCTGATTGAATTCTGGTTTCAAAATATTTTTCTATCATATTCTTTTTTCTGTCAGTTGAAAATTCTAACCAATAAGGTGTTTTTCTGATTTTGTTAATTAGTTCTGTTTCAAGGTCTTCAAATTTTGTAGATGTATTTGAAATATTTAAATCTGAAAGGTTTTCAACAGGGTCAATCTGACCTGAATGTATTGCTTTTGGTTGAATTACGATTTCTTTTTCTATTGGTTTTGAGATGAATTTTATATCATTTTGTTCTAAAGCGTTTTCAATATTTTCTTTCTGAAAAATATCTTTGTTTTCAAGTCTATCTTTAAATCTTTCTGCTAATCCCATTATTGTTCCTTTTGTTAGTTATTGTTTAATATATTTTCAAATTTTTCTACCATATTTTGTCTATAGAGGTTATCTGAAATTTGTTGAGCCAGTTTTTTGTAGCTTTGCGAAACATTTGTTGTATCATTAACATCGCTTACCGGTATCCCTTTGTTAATTGCAGACATTATTGCAAAATAGTTATTTGGAATTTTCCAGTAGATGTCTTTTGACAAAACTTTTTCGATATCGGCTTCTTTGATTTCATCGTTTTCCATGTAACGGTTTACAACAATTTTAATTTTTTCTTTGTCGTATCCGAGTTTTTCAAATAATTCTAAGCATCTTTGAGTGTTTCTTAGTGCCGGAAGATTTGCAACCGTTACAAGCATAATTAAGTCGGAATTGTCCAAAGCTGCGATGTTTTTTCCGTCAAAACTTGCTTCTGCATCAACTATGATATAAGAAAAAGTTTCTTTTAAAGTATTAAATAATCTTGTGATTTGTTTTGGTTGAATGTTGTCTGCTTGTTTAAAATATGGAGGATCGGCCAAAACGTATAAACTTGTATTCTTGTATCTTTCAAGAGTACTTAGCAAAAATGTTTCATTGATTTTATCCAAGTTTTCTAACATATATGAAATGTTGAATGATGGTTTTAAATCCAAAAATGTTGTGATATCACCCATTTGGAAATTTAAATCAATAAG
>JBNMKP010000075.1:0-7348 GCA_050874405.1 bacterium | reverse complement strand
GTGAGTGGAATCTGATATCTGCATCAGCACCTAAAATTTCACGAGTTCTTTTGATTGTTTCAAATACTTTGTGAGGAGCAGAAGTTCCTGAAGCATCTTTGAATGCCAAAGAATCAAATTCGATTCCTGCATCTAAGATTGATCTTAAAACTCTTTCATAGAATGCAACGTCATGTGCTCCTGTACAACCGATAGGAAGTTCCATCATTGTGATAGTTACTTCATGTTTCAAGCCATGCTTTTTAATGCATTGGCTTGAATATAACAAGTTATTAACATCATTTAATGCATCAAAGTTTCTAACAGTTGTAACACCGTGTTTTTTGAACATTTTTGCGTGTAAATCAATAACATCTCTAGGCTGAGAATCAAGACCTACAACGTTAACCCCTCTTGATAGAGATTGTAAGTTGATATCCGGACCTACTGCTGCTCTGATTTTGTCCATTGTTTCAAATGCATTTTCGTTACAGTAAAAAATTGGAGATTGGAATCTTGCTCCACCTGCAACTTCAAAATGTTTAATACCTGCATCAACTGCTGATTTTAATGCAGGTAAAAAGTCATCTACGAAAACTCTCGCTCCATATACTGACTGGAAACCATCTCTAAAAGAGGTGTCCATAACTTTAATAAGTTTTTTCCCCATAAACTATATCCTTTCTATACAAAAATAATTAACCTAACAAGTTTTAACTTCTTTTAGCCATAATAGCAGCCAAAGCTACAGCAATTGCATCTTCAACTCCTGAGCTTGCTTTTTTTACGGTTGTTTTAACTTCTTCTACAGCTTCCGGAAATATTTTGTTCAAATATCCAACGAATTTTGACATTATGCCCATTGAACAAATCAAAATTACAAGGAATGTAAGAACAAATCCCATGCCCATAACAAGGAGTATTAAACCGTTTTCAAAATTTCCCAAATTCATAAAATATCTCCTATTGTAAGTACCATCTCTTTATTATTTTTATCAATTAAAACAAGCTCTCCTTTATCTGTAATTTCTTTTGCAAGACCTGTTTTAACATTGTTGAAAACTTTAACATCTAAGTTTTTATTCAAAAAACAATTTCTATTAATATAATCTTCTTTAATTAGCGGAAATCCAGTTTTTAAAAATTCGTCATAATTCTTGAAAAATTCTTCCAACAATTTATCCAAAAACTCTTTTAGATTTATATCCTTGCCAGTTTCAAGATTCAAACTGGTTGCAACTTTATCTGGAATATTTTCTAACTTTTCTTTTGAAGAATTCAAATTAACTCCGATGCCAAGAACAATTCCTTTAAGTTTACTTCCTTGCATGACTGTTTCTGATAATATTCCTGCAATTTTAGCTCCGTTTACTAGAACATCGTTTGGCCATTTAATTTGAGGTTTTAGTCCGTAATTTTCAAGAATTTTACACACACACACAGATAAATATTGTGTAATATTTGGATAAATTTCTTCAAAAGTGTCAGATGGTTTTAAAACTATAGATAAAAATAAATTACTATTCCCTAAGTCAACCCAAGAACGATTTAATCTCCCACGACCGGAAGTTTGTCTTTTTGTGACTATGGAGGTTTTATCTCCAAACGTATCTATATTTGCTTTTGCAAAACTGTTTGTAGATTCAACTTCTTCTAATCTGACAATATTCATTTTTAACCCCTGACCATTCACTATTATATTATTATTGTATAACAAACAAAAAAATGTTTGCGAAAAAATTTTTTTCGGTGTAGCATGTAATGTGCGAAGGGAGAAAAATGGAACACTGGGTTTATACAGCCAATATATTTAGTCATGGAGTATCATTTAATATGGATACCATTTTAACAATGTGGTTCACAATGGCATTGTTAATTGTTCTTGCATTAATAACTACAAGAAACCTAAAAATGGTTCCGACTAAACTTCAACTTGTTGGCGAGGGAATTATTAAATATTTTAATGACATTTCTAAAGCAAGTATGGGTAACAACGAAGCTCAAAAACATATTGCAATTATTTTGACATTGTTTATGTTTATTTTAACTGCAAATTTAGTTGGTCAGTTACCTTTGAAGTTGATTCATCTTGCAAATGGTGAATTGGCTTCCCCTAATAACGATATAAATATGACTGCAGCAATGGCAATTGTTGTTTCTATTTATTATATATTCTACGGAGTAAAAAGAAGCGGATTTAAATTCTTCTTCAAAGGTTTCAGTATTGACGGAATTATTATTACTTTAGTTGATACTTTGGAATTATTTGTAAGACCGTTTTCATTGGCACTTCGACTTTTTGCCAATATTTTGGCAGGAGAATTACTTGTTGCAACATTCATTAGTTTGTTTGCAATAGTACTACCGTTACCGTTTATGTTATTTGAATTATTTGTTGCATTGATTCAAGCATTGGTATTTACATTGCTTTCAACAACTTATATTTCAATGGCGGTACAAGAAGAGTAAGATTATTACGATTTAAATAAAGGAGAAAAACATGGCAGTAGAACAAACTTTAGATTTAGCAAAATTAGGTGCTGGTATTGCAATCGGTTTTGGTGCAATCGGCGGAGGTTTAGGTTTAGGTATCGCAACTAAAGGCGTACTTGATGCAATTGCTCGTCAACCAGAAATTAAAGCTGAAGCATTCAAAAACTTTATTATTGGTGCCGGCTTGGCAGAAGCAACTGCTATTTATGCATTGTTTATAGCAATTATGTTATTATTCTCTAAGTAGGTTTTAAGGACAGATAGAAATGATTGAATTTAATGCTACATTTATCGTCGCAATGTTGAGTTTTGTGTTGTTCATTATGATTATGAACGCAATATTCTACAAACCTATTCTAAATATTATGAGAAAAAGGGAGGAATACATAAACTCTAATTATCAAGAAGCGAAAGAATTTTCTCAAAAAGCTGAAGAATTTAATACTCAAAGAGATGAAAAAATCAAAGAAACTCAAGCTAAGTGCAGAATGGATATCAAAAATATCGTAGAAGCTGCACAGACAGATGCTAATTCAAAAACATCAGAAGCTAGAGAAGATGCTAAAGCGAAAATTCAAGCTAAAAAAGATGCATTAAACGAGGAAGAACAAAATTTGAAAAATACTGTTAAATCAACAGTGGTAAATGATTTGGCTTCTTCAATCACTTCAAAACTTCTAGGACAAGAGGTTAAACCTCAATCAGTAAATTATGAAATTGTTAATAAGGTAATGGATTAGTTATGCAGGAAATTTTATCATTTTTAAAATATTTAGCAACATCAAATACAATCAACTTCATCATTATGGTTGTGATTTTGGCTGTTATTGTCAAAAAAATGAACCTTTCTGCTTCAATGAACAAATCTATTTCTGGAGTTGAATCTTCAATAAAAAAATCAGATGATGAAAAGGCTATATCTGAAAATAAATTGGCAGAAGCTAAAGACAGAATTGAAAAACTTCCGACAGATATTAAAAATCTTGAAGAAGAAGCTGTTGCAAAAGCAGATGTTTTCAAATCAAAAATTGAAGAATCAACTCAGAAAACAATTTCAGGTATTGAGAATAATATTGATAGAGTTATTTCAATAGAAGAAAAGAAAATTTCTAATATAATGACCGGAAAAACAGTCATTGCTTCTGTTGAATTAGCCAAAGATAATATCAAAAATTTGTTGAAATCAAACCCTGATTTGCATAACAAATTTTTTGAAGATAGTTTAGATGAACTTGATAAGGTGAAATTATAATGGCAGAAAATAGAGTTTCAACAGTTTCAAAAAATTATGCAAAAGCATTGTTAGATGTTGCAGAAGAGTTAAATTCTTTTGATTTGATAAAGACTCAGTTGGACGATATTAAATCTGTTTTGCAATCATCAGAAGATCTTCAAATTGTAATGGAAAATTCTTCAATTAGTTCCGCTAAAAAAATAGAAATTTTAACTTCAATTTTCGGAAATAAAATTGATGAAAAATTGATGAATTTTTTGAAATTATTGGTTGAAAAAAATAGATTTGGAGAATTTGATTCAATTGTAACTTCGTTTAACGAATTCTTGGATAAAAAATCTAACAAGAAAAATGTTGAGGTTATTTCACCTATTGAATTAAATTTTGAAACAAAATCAAATATATTGTTTAAGTTGGAACACAAATTAAACTGTGAAGTTGTTCCACATTGGACAGTAGATGAAAGTATTATTGCAGGACTTGCTTTTAAATTTGATGATTATGTAATTGATACAAGTGTTCGCAATAAGATAGAAAATTTATGTAAAAACATATCTAGGTAAAAGGGGAAATTATGGCATTAATACAACCTGATGAAATTAGTTCAATTATAAAAAGCAAAATTGACAATTATGAACTTCAAACAGAAGTTTCAAACACCGGAACTGTATTAGAAATCGGTGACGGTATTGCCAGAGCTTACGGTTTGCGTAATGTTATGGCAAACGAACTTGTTCAGTTTGAAGATGGTGAAGGTACCTTAGGTATTGCAATGAACTTGGAAGAAGATAACGTTGGTATCGTAATTCTAGGCGAATATACTAATATCAAAGAGGGTACAGTAGTAAAAACAACAGGTAGAATTGCATCTGTTCCTGTTGGAGATGGTTTAATCGGTAGAATTGTTGACCCTACAGGTAAACCGTTAGATGGTAAAGGTGATTATTCTTATTCAAAAACAAGACCTATTGAAAGAGTAGCTCCTGGGATTGTTGCAAGAAGATCTGTTTACCAACCATTGCAAACCGGTTTAACAGCGATTGATGCGTTGACACCAATTGGACGAGGTCAAAGAGAATTGATTATCGGTGACCGTCAGACCGGTAAAACTGCTATTGCAATTGATACAATCATTAACCAAAAAGGTAAAGATGTAATTTGTATTTATGTTGCAATTGGTCAAAAAGCTTCAACTGTTGCTCAGTTGGCTAAAACATTAGAAGAACACGGAGCAATGGCTTATTCAATCATTGTTTCTTCAACTGCGAATGAATCAGCTCCGTTGCAGTATATCGCACCGTTTGCAGGTGTTACAATTGGTGAAGAATTTATGGAACAAGGCAAAGACGTCTTAATTATTTATGATGATTTGTCTAAACATGCTCAGGCTTATCGTGCGATGAGTTTGCTTTTGAAAAGACCACCAGGACGTGAAGCTTACCCTGGAGATGTTTTCTATCTTCACTCAAGATTATTGGAAAGAGCTGTAAAATTGAATGATGAGTTAGGCGGAGGTAGTATTACTGCATTGCCTATTATTGAAACACAAGCAGGTGATGTTTCTGCATACATTCCAACTAACGTAATTTCAATTACAGACGGTCAAATTTTCTTGGAAAGTGATTCTTTCAATGCAGGTATCAGACCGGCTATCAACGCAGGTATTTCAGTATCCCGTGTTGGTGGTGCTGCTCAAACTAATGCTATCAAACAAGTAGCTGGTAAGTTACGTTTGGATTTGGCTCAGTTTGCGGAATTGGAAGCATTTGCACAATTTGCATCAGACTTAGATGCTTCAACTAAGAAACAGTTGTTAAGAGGTCAAAAACTTACTGAAGTTTTGAAACAACCTCAATACAATCCGCTTAGTGTTGCAGAGCAAGTTTCAATTCTTTATGCCGCAAATGAAGGTTTGCTAGACGATATTGATAACGTTCAAATCGGAAGATTTAAAAAAGAATGGTTTGTATATTTCAATGCAAACTTCTCAAATTTGGTTGAAAGATTGAACGGTGGTTCAGCATTGTCAGATGAAGATAAGAAAACTTTGACAGATGGTTTGACAACATTCAAAACAACATTTTAAGGTAAAAAATGGCTAATTTAAAAGATATTAAAAATAGAATACTAAGTGTTGAAAGTACAAAGAAAATTACACGAGCAATGAAAATGGTTGCAGCTGCAAAGGTTAAAAAATCTGAAACGGCTGTAGTCACTTCTCGTCCTTATACTAGAGAACTTGTTTCAATGTTTCAAAAGTTATTGAATTCTGTGACTGAATTCAGTAGTGATTCTTTGAAAATCAAGTCTGCAATTGATGATTATCCAGCACTTCTGAAAACTCGAGAAATCAAGAGTATCGGAATTTTGGTTATGACATCAAATAAGGGTTTGGCAGGTGCTTATAATGCAAACGTTGTTAGAGAAGTTTTGCGAAGAATCAAAGATTATCAAGACAACGGTATCAGTGTAACTTTGTTTGTTGCGGGACAAAAGGGTATTTCTGCTCTAAGAAAAAAATGCAAAGAACTTGGTGTTCCAATAGTTAAAAAATATTTTTCAGCTATTGATAATCCAAATCCAATGGAAGCTCGTGATATTGCTGAAGATATGGCTGAATATTTTGTAGCAGAAAAGATTGATAAAATTGAAATTGTTACAACAAGATTCAAAAATATGATGAGCTATTTTGTAGAGGATTGGCCGGTTTTACCTGTAGTTGGAATTACTGATGTAAAAGAACGAATTACAGACAATGTGTTAGATCCATTGATGGAATTTGTTCCGGATAAACACCATATTTTGCAGAAAATAGTTCCTATGTATATGACAAATATCTTTTATCAAGCATTGTTAGAAGCTCAAGCAAGTGAACTTGCATCTCGTATGACAGCTATGTCTGCGGCAACAAATAATGCTGAAAAAATGATTAAAGAATTGTCTGTTGAATATAATAAAACAAGACAATTTGCCATAACACAAGAAATTATTGAAGTTGTAAATGGTGCAAATTCCCAACTTAGTTAAATTATTTTAAAAAGACCTTATAAAAACGACCTATTCATTGATTTGAGTAGGTCATTTTATTTTACTTGAAATAAATTATCCAATGTCACATTAAGTGCTTGTGCGATGTTTGCGACTACTAGTATTGTTGGGCAAACTTTTGCATTTTCAATTCTATAGAGGTGTTGAGGGGTAATATCAGCTTTTTCTGCAAGATATTCTTGAGAGATATGTTGTTTAGCTCTTTCTATTCGAATATTTTCCGCTAACTTTTTCAGTAAAACTTCTTTATCAAACATTCTATTATTCTAACCTGTTTGACAAAATAATATTACAACATATAATTTAATATATGAACATATATGTTTATATATTAAACATAAAATTAGGGTTAAAAAACAATGAAAGAGATACAAATGAACTGTAATAAAAATCATGTCATTCTGAGCGAATGCGAAGAATCTCATAACTTAGAATACCCAAGTGCACAAGATTACGACGTCGCTTCGTATAATAAATTGTGCACAGCGGAAAATAATTCTCCTCGTAATGACATGGAGATTTGTTCCCTCGCCCCATGTGGGAGAGGGCTAGGAAGAGGGAGCAAAAAGAAAGCCGCTTTTACCCTCGCAGAAG
>JBNMKP010000074.1:0-7422 GCA_050874405.1 bacterium | reverse complement strand
TAGAAATTCCGCAAACAGACATTGCACCACTCCACATGCAAATAACAGAAAGCATTTCCGGTTGGCAAAACGGTAAATGTATAACCAACGGAAAAATATACAGCAAAGAGTTAAAACAAGATATTTTGACAACACATTGCGAATTTGACGAAAAACAACTTGCGCAAATCGTAAAAGAAATGGAAAAAGCAAACAAAGGGACTTTTGAAGATTATAAAAAAGTTCAAGAAGAAATGTATGCAAAGAAAAACACCATTTGCACTGCAACAGATTTAATCAAAGAAAAATAATCTTTTATTGCACTCTAAAATGCATCAAAAGAATCATCTTTAATAGGGTTTTTGAATTTCGTAATATTGCCTTGGAATAACAACTTGATTGTTCCTACAGGACCGTTTCTGTGTTTTGCAATAATTACTTCTGACAAGCCTTTAGATGAAGCCTTGATATTTTCTTCTTCCTCTGATTCACCCTTGTTATAGTAATCTTCACGGTAAATAAACATTACGATATCGGCATCTTGTTCGATAGAACCGGATTCACGCAAATCTGACAACATCGGACGTTTATCGTTCCGACCTTCAACAGCACGTGACAACTGAGATAACGTAATAATTGGAACATCAAGTTCTTTTGCAAGAATTTTCAAACCTCTTGAAATTGCAGAGATTTGTTGCAAACGGTCGTCTTTTCCGCCACCTTCCATCAATTGCAAATAGTCGATTACAATCAAACCCAAATCTTTTTGTTGAGTTTTCAATCTTCGACACTTTGTTCTGATATCTGTTAAAGTACAACCACTTGTATCATCAATATAAATAGGCGCTTGGCTAAAATCATTCATCGCCATAGCTAATTTATCCAAATCTTGTTGCAACATATTACCTGTTTTTAATCTTTGAGAATCCACCTCAGCATAAGAACACAACATTCTCTGTACCAACTGAGAGGCTGACATTTCAAGAGAGAATATACAAACAGGAACTTTTTCATTTATGGCTACATTTTGTGCAATGTTCAATGCAAATGCAGTTTTTCCCATCGCAGGACGAGCCGCAAGGATTATCAAATCCGATTTGTGTAACCCACTCATCATTGTATCCATTTCGTAAAAACCGGTACTCAATCCGGATAGTTCATCTTTGTGGTTAAATCGGTACTCAATACTATCCCATGTGTCTAATACTAAATCTTTAACGTGCTTCAAATCAGCAGTAGCTTTACTTGACCCAATATCAAAGATTAATTTTTCAGCCTGTTCTAAAGATCTGTCACTCGGTTCTAAATCATAACCGTGACTTACAATTTCTGAACCTGCATTGATTAAAGCTCTTTTTACAGATTTTTCTTGAATAATTTTTGCATAATATGAAATGTTTGTTGTGGTAATTGTATTTTCAGCCAAATCATTGATATAAGCTCTACCACCAACAGCATCAAGTTTTCCGCTATAATTCAAAACTTCTGAAACGGTTACGATATCAATATTATCATTATTGTTAAATAATTGAAGCATAGCTTCATAAATATATCTGTGAGCTGGTTTATAAAAACTCTTAGGCAACAAAGTATCAGAAACTTTTGCTAAGGTTTCCGGATTAACTAAAATTGCACCAAGAACAGCTTCTTCGGCTTCTATATTCTGTGGGATTAATGATTCATCAACTTTTCGTCTTGTTTCTTTTGAAGTTACAGGCATATATTTTATTTCCTCTTTTATAATAATTTTATTACATAAAAGATTTCATTACCTGTTTGATTACATAATTTTTACAAAAAATTTAAGCGAAATTTTCAAAACGAGGTTGAGCCTTAATTCTACACATAAGAAGTGTAATATATTCTCTATTTCCCTTTTCTCCGGTTCGTCTGAATATATCTTGTGCAGATTTTAATTTTTTCAACGCTAAATCAGGTTCTCGTTTCCAGATTAACTTACTCAATTCTGTTTGAATATAAGCAAGCATTGTTTCATAATCTTTTCTCGGAGCAGGAGGACGAGAAATTGTGTGGAATTGAGCAACAACTTTATCGTAAGATGATGTAATAGTTTTTAAACATCTTTCCTGTTCAAACAAAATGTTTACATAATCATGCAATCTTGCCGGTTGACAATAAAGAAGTCGTCTTATGTCATTCAACCTTGCGAGCATGTGTATTGGGTCTTTATTACGTTGTGCGGCCTTATAACCCTTATAAGCATAATATTCTAATTCTTTAGGGAATGGTTCTGTAATTTTTGCAAGCAAGCTATAAACAATACCTGCAAAGTTTCGGTTTTGTCCATATTCCAATTGTTCTGCAAATCTATCTGCCCTTTGACAAAATAATTGACGCTCATTTGCAAGCACATAGTCATTCTTAATTGAGCGAAGTTCTGTAGCAAAGAAGTTCGGTGTTATTTTTTTCTGATTTGAGAATATGAACTTTGAAAATTCTCTAAAATCAGGTAAATTCTTAACTATCCCTGTTGGAATTTTTACCATGTGTTTATATTTTCCCCTGTATTATAATAAAGTATTTTTACAAGAGAAAATTGCTAAAATCTTAAAATATAATAATGGCTGAGTTTTTAAAAACTCAGCCATCTTAAATTTCTACTTAATTGCTTCAACACAATCCGGACAAATACCGTCAGAATTTAGTTCTCTATATTTCCAACATCTTGTACATTTTTCACCGTGGGCCTTTGTAACCCAAACGGTGTAACCGTCCTCAACATATTCGTTCAAGACATCTGCCGGCTTTTCATTTGTCAAATTTGCTTGAGAAACAATATAAATATCAGCCAAATCTTTTTCATTTGCTTTTAATATTGCATCATCTTCGGCTTTAATCCACACTGCAACTTCTAAAGAGCTACCTACTTTTTTGTCTGCTCTTAAAGGTTCAATTGCACGAGAAACAACTTCTCTAGATTTCAAGATTTTTGTAAAATCTTCTTCTAATTGTGGATTGTTCCATTTTTCGTTAACAACCGGCCAATCTGAAAGCAAAATACTAATCAATCCACCACGTTGAACTTCTGGAACATTTTGCCAAATATCTTCTGCTTGGTGAGGCATTACAGGAGCCAAAATCTTAACTAGTGCCATCAAGTTTTCAAATAAAACGGTTTGACAAGCACGACGTGATAATGATTTTTTACCTGCTGTGTATAATCTGTCTTTTACAATATCTAAATAGAATGAACTCAAATCAACCGCTGCGAAGTTTTGCAATGATTGGAAGTATTTGTAAAATTCATAGTTTTCAAAAGATACTGTAACTTCTTCAATCAATTTGTTTAACTTATGAAGTGCGAACTTATCAATATTTTTAAGTTCATCATATTCAACATAATCAGTTTCAGGATTGAAATCAAACAAGTTACCAATCAAAAATCTTGCAGTATTTCTTGTTTTCTTGAAGATTTCAACCAATTGACCAACAATATTATTACCTATTTTAATATCATTTCTGTAATCAACTGAAGCTGCCCACAATCTCAAAATGTCTGCACCATATTTTTTGATAATATCATCTGGGCGAATAAAATTACCTAAAGATTTAGACATTTTACGTCCATCTTCTCCAAATACAAATCCGTGAGTAAGAACTTGTTTATAAGGAGCTTTACCTTGAGTTGCTACAGAAGTCAATAATGAAGATTGGAACCAACCTCTGTGTTGGTCAGAACCTTCAAGGTACATATCAACAGGAGTGTGACCTAATTCATCGCATCTTTTTTCAACAACTGCTCTCCAAGAAACACCTGAATCAAACCATACGTCCATAATATCTTTTTCTTTTCTAAAATGTTTTTTACCACATTTAGGACATACAAAACCATCTGGTAAAAGTTCTTCTGCTGAATATTTAACCCAAGCATCAGAGCTTTCTTTTTCAAACATTTTAGCAACATTTTCAATAGTTGCATCATTACAGATAACTTCTCCGCAATCTTCACAATAGAAGATAGGAATTGGAACACCCCAAGCACGTTGTCTTGAAATACACCAATCTGTACGACTTTCAACCATATTACCGATACGATTTTCACCACTTGCAGGAATCCATTTTACACCATGAACTGCTTCAAGTGCTTTATCTCTAAACTTATCAACTTTAACAAACCATTGCGGAGTTGCTCTGTAGATTACAGGTTTTTTACATCTCCAACAATGAGGATAACTGTGTTGGATATCTTGTTGTTTTAATAATGCGCCACAGTTTTGAAGCATTTCAATAACCATTGAATTCCCTTTATAATAAGGAACACCAACAAGTTCATCAATTCCAACAGTATCTGTCCAAACACCACGTCCGTCTAATGGTGAAAATACTTCAATTCCATATTTGCAACCAACTTCATAGTCTTCCAAACCATGACCAGGAGCGGTATGAACAGAACCAGTACCAGCATCTAGTGTTACGTGTTCGCCCAAAATAATTGGAGATTTTCTATTTAGTAATGGGTGTTTTGTGTTCAATAATTCTAAATCTTGACCGGAACATGTGCCTAATACTTTAATATCAGCTTCGTCCCACTCAACATCTTTCAAGAATGAATTCAATAATTCTTCTGCAACAACATAAATGTCATTTTTGTATTCAAAGAATGTATAAACAAATCTTGGGTGCATTGAAATTGCCATATTTGACGGAATTGTCCAAGGAGTTGTTGTCCAAATAATTGCGTAAATATCTTTGTCTGTTTTTGAACCCAAAATATTTTCAATTTTTTGAACTGCATCATCTTCAAACTTAAATCTTACATAAATAGAAGTAGATGTATGATCTGCATACTCAACTTCAGCTTCCGCCAAAGCGGTTTCACAAGCAGCACACCAATAAACAGGTTTCAAACCTTTTTCAATGTAACCTTTCTTGTACATTTCACCAAAAACTCTAACCTGTTCAGCTTCATATTCAGGATTGATAGTCAAATATGGGTGTTCCCAATTACCTAAAACACCTAAACGTTTGAATTCGCTTTCTTGACCTTTCAAATTTTTATGAGCAAATTCTCTGCATTTTGCTCTCAACTCAGCTTCTGAAATAGAGTGACGTCCGCCTTTAAGTGTTTTAACAACAGCATTTTCAATAGGCAAACCGTGTCCGTCATACCCCGGAACATACGGAGCATAAAAACCTCTTTGTGATTTATATTTGATTAAAATATCTTTTAAAATTTTATTTAAAGCAGTACCAACGTGAATTTTTTCAGAACTCAAATAAGGAGGTCCATCGTGAAGTACAAAAGAATTAGTTTTGTCACGTTCACCAATCATTTTTTCGTAAATGTTGTTTTCTTCCCAAAATTTTTGAATTTCTAATTCTCTAACAGTTGCATTTGCTCTCATTGGTAAGGTTGTTTGAGGCAAATTCAGTGTGTCTTTAAATTCAGTTTTAGTACTTTCTGCCATATTTATCTATCCTCTGTTTCACTGTTTGTAACTTTTTCACAAATAACTTTTTTCGGTGCAGGAAACTTCCAATCTGTTTTTTCTGCATCGCATTGTTTTATAAATAAATCCATTTTGTTATAATCAAAAGCATTTTCCCATCTTGCAATAACAACAGTAGCAACACAATTACCGACAAGGTTAACTGTTGTTCTACCCATATCTAAAATTTGGTCAATACCAAGAAGAATAGCAACACCTATTAACGGGATATTGAAACTTGCCAAAGTTCCTGCAAGAACAACAAGTGCAACCCTCGGAACTCCGGCAACACCTTTACTTGTAAGCATTAGCGCTAACATCATCAAAATTTGTTGATTCAAGCCTAAACTAATACCGCAAATTTGAGATGAGAAAATTACCGCCATTGCAAGGTATAAGGTACTTCCATCAAGATTAAACGTATAACCTGTTGGCATTACGAAACTAACAATATTTTGTGGAACACCAAATCTTTCCATAATTTCTAATGCTTTAGGGAAAGCAGCCTCTGAACTTGCAGTAGTAAATGCCAAAATCGCAGGTTCTTGAATTGCTTTTAACAAATTGCGAAGGGAAATTCTTGCATATTTACAAGCAATAAATAAAACCATCAAAACAAACACTGCAAGAGCTGTATATAATGAGAAAATTATTTTAGCATAATTTTTAAGAATTGAAAGCCCGTTCATACCAACAGTAGAAGCAATTGCACCAAAAATACCCAAAGGCGCAAAATACATTACATATTCAGTAAACTTAAACATTATTTGAGCAACTGAATGCAACAAATCCATTACAGGTTTTGCTTTTTTACCAACCGTACAACATGCAACAGCCATAAAGATTGAAAATACAACAATCTGCAAAAGGTTACCCTCAGCCATTGACTGAACAATACTTGTCGGGAAGATATTCATAACCATTTCAGAAATTGAGGTGTGTGGAGTAGTAACAGCCATCAAACCCGCTTCTTTTAGAAGTTCCGGATTAGCAACTGTTCCAGAGATAAAACCTTTCCCTGGGTTGAAAATATTTCCCATCGTTAAACCGATAACCAATGCTAAAGTTGTAACGACTTCAAAATAAACAATCGTTTTAATACCAATTTTTCCAAGTTGCTTGACATCACCATGCCCAGCAATACCAGTCACCAAAGTTGCAAACAACAATGGAGCAATAATCATTTTTACCATACGTAAAAATATAACGGCAAATGTTCTCATTTTAACCGCAATATGGGGGCAAAAATGACCAAATAACACACCCAACACAAGGGCAATAAATATCAATAATGTAAGTCGTGAATGTTTCAATTCTAACCTCTTGATTTTGATTATAAAACAAACATGCCAGACATTGCACAGTTGGGTAATATTTTGTAAAATTTCTTGAAGTTTATTTGTCAGAAATGGAGAAAGATTCACTCATTTCATTTTCAAGTTCCTTAATAATTTCAGAAAGCGGAATATTTAGAGCTTCTGCAATTCGCCATAACATTACAATTTTTGGTTCGATTTGTCCATTTTCAATCCTGCTAATATTCCCTGGGGTTAATTCGTATTCATAAGCAAATGTATTCAAACTTTTACCGGTTTTTTCAAGCCGATATTTTTTGATTATTTTTCCAAGAGATTTAATTAATTGTAACGTTTTGTCATTCTTGTATTGCATATATGCAATTCTATACTTTATACTGAGAATAAGTGTTGCATACATAAAACAGATAGAGGTGTTTGGTTATATGAAAAATAGTCATGTCATTCTAAACAAAAATAAAGAATCTCATAACTTTCTTTGTTCACTTTTTCTTTTTGATTTCTATGCAAAAAGGTGCTACGCACGTAGATTTGTCACCAACAATGGTGAAATTGAAACATATTCTAAAGAAAATTACTCAAATGGAACGAGTCATCAGGGGCAAAGCCCCCGAACCCCCATTCATGTCATTACGAGGAAGCAAGCCGAGCAAAGTATGAAACAGCCTATACAGAGT
>JBNMKP010000073.1:0-7540 GCA_050874405.1 bacterium | reverse complement strand
CAATTATATAGAATTTATATCCTTTATATATACATATAGCAATGTGTGCTTAATAGTATAAATAGAAAGGAGTCTAAATGGCTATAGATGGTATTGGCGGTTCTAAGGGGATAGATTATTCTGAATTATTAGGAAAATCAAATGCTCAAGTTTCGTCCGGTTCTCATTTTATTCGTTTCCCAAAAAGTGGTGGTTATGACAAAGATTTGGAACAAGCAATGCAAAAATCTCCACTTGATTCAAGAATGCCTAATAGAGCATCTTTGAAAAAAGCCGGTTTTTCAGGTGGTGACAAAATGTCCATGGATACGAATGGGGGGTTCCTTTATTCAAATGAAAGAGGAGATACTGTAAGGATTTCGCATGATGCTTTTGTAAATGGAAAAGCTGCTCCACAAGCTGAGTATAAATCTCACGATGGTAAGATTAGTCAAACTATTGTTTATGACCAAGATGGAAATCCATTCAAGGGTTATATGGACGTAAAGCAAGATGATGGTTCTATTGTTAAATATCAGTACGAATATGATATTGATGGTAATACCAGAATCACGCAAAAAACGGTAGATAAACCAAAACTAGAAAATGATGAACACCTTTCTGTTGATTTGCAAAAATTGAAAGACGATATAATTAATAATAAAAATACAGTTAAAATATTGAAAAGACAAATGCAAGATGCAGGTCTTTCGGTTAATACGGATATGAGTCCAGCAAAGAAAATTGCTAGTTTAATGAAAGCTGGAGAAATGATAAAGACTCCTGAAATTATTGGTCAAAGTGATGTCACACTTGTTAAATCTAAAACTTCAGGTTTAGGTGCAAATGGTGAATTTGTTTCTGATACAGCAATGTTAAAGAATAAAGATTACAAACAAGGACCTGCCGGTCGTTTTGAGGGTGGAGTTTATTATATAAATAAACATGACGGCTCAACCGGCTCCGGTGATAGAATGAATGTTTTTATCAATGGAGATACGGTTAATCAGGTTGATTATCCATCAGATGGACATGCAAATGGCAGAATGTCTGTAAAACAAGATGATGGTACTTATACTTGGTACTATTATAAATATGAAAATGGTAAACAAGAAATAACATCTGTTGATAGAAATAGACCATATCCTATTGATGTTGACCCAGAAGAAGTATAACTTAAAAGGGGGTAAGATTTTTCTTACCTCCTTTTAATAGTTAAAATTTTAATTAAGCTTTAACTTCTTGTTTTGGTTCTGATTGTTGAGCATCTTGTTTAGGTTTTGCGTCTTTTGGGTTATCCATACCAATCATTTTCATCACAGGGTGAATAATTGGGTGAGATACGATTGGTGCAAGGATTGCCAAACCTGCAACTGAACCGAACATTGAACCAGCTTCAACAACACCTCTTGCTAGGTTTTCACTGTCTTGGTTTATTGTTGAACGAGTAAATTTATCTCCGTTTCCTGCAGCTCTATTTATTTCTGCAAGCTTTGCAATTTTTCCTGCTTCGTCCATTTTATGAAATTTCATAAATGCGCCGGAATCTTTAAATGCTTGGAAAATTGGTTCGTTTTTATATGCTTTTTTAGCTATTGCGAATGCTCCTTTTTTGCAAATTGGAGTAATCGCAGCTAAATAAATTGCTAAACAAGTAATTTGATATAAAAATTCTTTTGTTGCTGAGAATTTTTTAGTTTGCGGGTCGATTTGTTTATCTGTAAGAATAAATGTCGGACGACCTATGGCTTTTAAACAAGTTTCTGTTGTAACTTGTGTTACAGTACTTTGTGTTGCATTAAATATTGCAGGGCTTGTAATAAAATTTTGAATTGCGCTAATCATATTATCCTACCCTCATTCCTGTATTTGTAAAACTTGAAATATTAACACTTTGCAATGGTTGTTGCTTCTTTTCAACTGGTGTAACCGTTTCGGTCTTTACGATGTCAATTTCTGGAGTTTTTGATGTAACATCAAGTTTTGCCGGTTGTTCTGCATTACTTGGCTTTTTGCCTTTATGAAAAATCATATCAGTAAAAGGTTTAATAACTAATGAACACAACCCAGGGATAACAACTAATGCTGCGGCACAAACTCCGATAAATCTAAGGTTATGTTTTGCCATTTCAGCTTGTTTTGCATCTTTGATAAGTGCTGCACCTTTACCTGCTAAAGCGCCGCAAGTTATATATGTTGGAATTGCGATAACTTCGGTTAGCCCTTCTCTTAAAGCTGCATATTTTTTAGTTTCCGGGGCTTCTTTTTTATCCATCATTGTGAATAACGGTCTGCAAATCCCTTTTGCGGTCGCAATTGCGACAACTACGTAAGCCGGATTGTTATTCTTCCCCAAGGCTTTTAAACCTTTTGTAATTGTACTACCTATTGACATTTTTTTCTTTTTCTTCCTGCCGAATTTTAATTTTAGATTATTGTGAAAAATTTTCCGTCATTAATTTTAAATCAAAAGATAAAGAAAATTGCTATTTTGTTTTAAAAATTTACAAAAAATTAATATTTTTTCTTACTTTAATCCTTTGTTAGCATATATTTAGTACTTGAAACAACTCTTGTCGTGGTCGTCAATTACACCAATGGCTTGAAGATAAGAATATATAATGACTGTTCCTACGTATTTCATTCCTCGCTTTTTCAGATCTTTAGAAATTTTATCTGACAGAGGAGAGCTTGTAATAATTTTACCTGTTGTATTTTTAATAACTTTATTGTCTGTAAAACTCCAAATGTAATTTGAAAAACTCCCAAATTCTTTTTGCATTTCCATAAAGATTTTGGCGTTATTTATAGCAGATAGAATTTTATTTTTGCTTCTTATAATTCCCGTATTAGTGAGTAATTCGGCTATTTTTTCTTCATTATAATTTGCTACTTTTTGAACCTCAAAATTGTCAAATGCTTTTCTGAAATTTTCTCTCTTTTTTAAAACCGTAATCCATGACAATCCAGCTTGGAAAGATTCTAAAATCAAGAGTTCAAACAGTTCGTGGTCATCGTGTTTAGGAACACCCCATTCTTCGTCATGATATTTTATATAAATTTCTGATTTTTCATCAACCCAAAAGCATCTTTTCATTTTTTTTATCCTCTTTTTGTTAATTATACCGTTAAAATATAATAAATTCCGTAATAAAAACTTCAATAAATAACTTTTCTATTGTATAATCCTGTTAGAGCTTAATTTATGCGGGGTAAAAATGGATAATAAGAAAAAGTTTTGTATATTTATGTTTTTAATGGCACTAAGTACTTCAAATATTGTAAAAGCAGAAGATAGTACTGTTGTTACAGCGCCAGAGCTTTCATCACAAGTTCAAGATGAGCAACAAAACCAAATCAAAGGGAATAAGGATTCTTTTGATAACGCGGTTGAAGCTATGAATAATAAAGATTATCAATCCGCAATTGTGTATTTGTCTGCTTATATAACTTCAAAACCTAAAAAATATGAAGCATATAAACTTCGTGGAGATTGTTTTTATGCCTTAAGACAATTTGTTTTGGCTCAAAATGATTATCAAATGGCGATTGATTTGAAAGCTAGTGATGATAAATTTTTAACAGGTACAAAAGTTCTTGGAGCTGTTGTTTTAGGGGCTGATAAGCAAGAACAATTGCAAAACCCTGAGTTAGGAAATTTGTATGCGAAATTGATGTATGCACAAGAAGCTTTGAATAACCCTGCTTATGAAACTTCATACTCAAAAGCTGTTGAATACAATTCGCATATTTATCTTCCACAACCTAAAAAATCTGATATTGCTCTAATAAATTGTCCGCAAAAATATGGGAAAGTTTTAAATCCAAAAGGAGCTGATGAATATCTTTATGGCGCAATTGATGATATCGCAAATTCTCATTTCAATGAAGCAATTTATAAAGCTCAATATTTAACTTCAAATTATCCAAAATATTACTTAGGACACTATTTGGTTGGGGTTTCAATGGTTGGTTTGGAACAAGAAAATGAAGCCGTTGATTCTTTCAAAAATGCACTAAAATATAACCCTTATGATTTTGAATCTTTGGCAAGTTTAGGACAAATTTATTATAACAATGCCGAAAAAACTTTTAGTTCTGATGATGCGAAAAAGTCTATTGATTATTTTAAACAAGCATTGAAATATAATCCTAATTGCTACTTATATTATTACTATCTTGGGTTGAACGAAATGCAATTGGGTAATAATGATTTAGCAATTACAAATTTCAACAAAGCTATTAAATTTAATATAAATGACTATAATAGCAGATATTATAAAGCGATTGCTCAATATATTAAAGGCGATTATAATTCAGTCGTTGATGATTGTACGAAACTCCTTTATCGCCACGTATCAAATTACAATTCTGTATTGTATTTGAGAGCTTTAGCTCAATACAAATTGGGTGATACCGAAAAAGCTGTTGCAGATTTAGAAAAAATTCAAAGTGGTGTTGAAGATATTTATAATGCAGATGTTAGAACAATTTCTGCAAAAGAAAAAACATTACAAAATTATCTTTATTACTTAAAATCAAAATTGTTGCAAGATGAGGGTTATGGTGTTAAAGCGGATTTGATGAAAGCTTTGCAAAATCCAATCATTGCAAAATTAAATCAAATTGAAAATGTTGCATCTTCCTATAAATCATTGATGAATGGTGAAGTTATTTCATTAAACGATTATAAAAATTTTGAAAATTTCTATAAAAATAGACTTCCTCAATTGCTTCAACAAGGTGGTTTGACTATTTCGTTAGATGATATTGATAATCAATTTGATTATATCAGAACAACTTTTGATGATTTGGGGATAAATTTTGTTTACTCAAATCCTGATTACAAAATGACGACGACAGAGGATTATGTCTATAAAAAATATTCATCAAAATTGTCAAATGAAGATAGACAAACTGTTTTAGCTCAAGTTCCACAAGAAGTTAAAACAGATTCTTCAATTCAAGAAAAACCATTGCTAAAAGCTACAACAAGCCAAATGGATATGCTTCCGAACGAATCCCAAACTTCAATTGCACAAATTTTGGCATCACAATCTTTAGGTGCTGTGATTACCGCTGCATTTGATAATAATTCGGTACAACAACCAAAAGAAGACGTTGTTGCACTTCAACCAAAGCCTGCAATTTCAACGGAATTGCCTCCAGAAGTTTCTGAAATCTTGAATGAAGATAAACAAGTTCCTAAAACAGAAAATAAAATAGAAGAAAAAACAGAAAACCAACTTCCTAGTGATTCTTTGGTGATTTCAAGACCGGATTTCCCTATTGATAGAGCTTTCGGAGTTACACCAAAAAATGACCCACAAGAAGCAACAATGCCAGACTTCCCGATAGATAAAGAGTTTGGAGTTCTTCCTAAAAAAAGTTCTACAAAAGTTGTAGCAGATGAAATTAAACAAACTCAAGACTTTACAGTTTCTTATCCAAAAGAAGAAGTTGTAAAAGTTGAAAAAACTATTGAACAACCAGTGAAAGAAACTCCTGAAATTGTTTCACCTCAAGAAGTTGAAAAAGCTGAACCAATTATCATAACAGCACAAGATGTAACAACAAAAGTTACAGATTCTATGGAGCAACCTGTTAAACCCGTTGAGAAGGTTAAAAAATCTGAACCTGTGAAAGTTGTTGAAAAACACGCAGATATTAATCCAAAAGATTTTGATTTAGTTCATAATCAAGCTCCAAAAATCGCTGAAACAGATGAAGTTATTGAACTTGCTCCAGAAAATTATATGTCAGATGTTGAAAAAGTTCTTTCAAATCAACAGTTTGGAAATATTAATAATCAAAAAGTTGCTAATAATTTCTCCGGTTTGAAGATTTCATCAAAACCGGAAGATGTTGTTCAACCTGCTGAAAAAACTGAGAGTGAAGTGAAAGAGCAAGTTGAAGAAACAAAAACTGCTGAAGTTTCTAAAAATGCAGAAGTGAAAGATGATGCGCAAATCGTTTTACCGGAAGAAAATAATTCGGATAAAAAAGAAGAAAAAGCGGTGTCTGTTCCTGTTGTGACAGTTCCTCATTTGGAAGCTCCAAAAACTGAAAAATCTACAGTAACAACTGTTGCTTCAAAAACAGATGAAACTGTATCTGAACAACAAGAGCGACCTATTCTTGCTCTTCGTCCGCAAGCTCAGATAGAAGAAGCAGATGAACAAGTTGAAGAAACTGAAACTCCAGATGTTATAGATGATGATGTTACGGTTGAAAAATTCGTAGAATCTCAAAAGGCAGTAACAAAAGCAGAAAAAGAAAAAGGAAAAGCTGATAAAAAGGCTGCAATTGAACAATTTAAGCAACAAAAACAAAAGGCAAAGGCAGAAGCTAAAGCTAAGTTCGAGCAAGAAAAAGCTTTGAAATTAAAAGCAAAAGAAGATATGAAAGCTGCAGAAGTTTTAGCAAAAGAATCAGATAAACAAGCAAAACTTGATGCCAAAAATGCGAAAATCGAAGCAAAGAAAGCTGAAAAGGCTAAGAAACTTGAAGAACTCGCACAATTAAAACAAGAAAAATTGGAAGCAAAACAAGCTGCCTTGGAAGCTAAAAAGGCTGCTCAAGAAACGAAAGCACAAGAAAAGGCACAAGCCCTTGCGGATAGAAAACGACTACTTGAAGATAGAGCAAAGGCAAAAGCAGAATTCAATGCTCGAAAAGCTGAAGAAAAACTTGCTAAAAAACAAGAAGCTAAAGAATTAAAACAACAAAGATTGGAGGCTAAAAAAGTTCAATCCACGGAAAAAGCTGAACAAATTAAAGCTGTAAAACTTCAAAAAGTTCAAGATAAAAAGTCTAAAGTTGAAGAACAAAAAGCAAAAGTAAATTTAGGCAAACCTGTTGTTGTAGATGATTCAGCTTTAAAAGATGTTAAACCTGTTAAAGAAAACAAGTTTAAAAAATGGTTCAAAAGAACACCAAAGCAGAAGAATAAAGATATTGAACTTTATGAAAATAAAAGTTCAGAAACCTCAGCAATAAAGCCTGTAAAAGTCAAAAAAGAAAAGGTTAAAAAAGAAAAAACTACTAAGGTTGAAAAAGAGAAAAAATCAATATTTTCTTGGTTTAAGAATAAAGAAAAATCAACGGTACCTGTTGAACATAACAAAACTGTTATCAAATCACTAAATAAAGAATAAAAAGAAAAAGAGGAACATTTATTTGTTCCTCTTTTCAATTAATAATACAATTCCCAATTTATATTATTCTATTTTAATTTAACATCAACGATTGTAGAAATAATTTGTCTGAATTTTTTCAAATAGTTGATGAATTGTTCCATTTCTTCGTTTGAAAAATTTTCATAGATTTTTTCTTTTATTTTCAAAAATTCCTTGTGTCCTTTTTCAAAGATTTCAGTTCCTTTTGGGGTAATAATACTTCGTTTTATTATAATGTTGTTTCTTGTATCGGCAACTCTTTTTATCAATCCTCTGGATTCCATTTTATTTAACATTTTTCCAACGTGAGCTTTCCCTTTAAATAGCAATTTTGCTAATTCGGATTGGGAAATATTCGGATTAAAATGAAGAGCATAAAGAAT
>JBNMKP010000072.1:0-7634 GCA_050874405.1 bacterium | reverse complement strand
TTGTTATATGGTGTAACTTCTGATGATACTTTGATTGTATCAATAACATTCAAACCATAACCCTCAAGTCCTATAATTTTTTTCGGGTTGTTTGTAATTAGTTTGAAATCTTTGTAACCCAAATCTACAATAATTTGAGCCCCTGTTCCATAATCTCTCAAATCGGACTTAAATCCAAGTGAAATGTTTGCTTGGATGGTGTCTTGTCCTTCTTCTTGCAATTTGTAAGCTTTAATTTTGTTGCAAAGTCCAATTCCTCTGCCTTCGTGGTCTGTCAAGTAAACAACAGCACCTTTTCCATAATCGTTTATGTATTTTAAGGCATTGTGTAATTGAGAATTGCAATCACATTTCAAGCTATGGAATACATCACCTGTTAAACACATACTGTGAACTCTTACTGCCGGAATTTTGTCAGAGCCGTCATCTTTAACAAGAGCAACATGTTCTGCTCCATTTATGTGGTTTTTGTATGCGTACAATGTAAATGTTCCAAACGGTGTTGGAAGAGTTGTTTCAGCTTCTCTTGTTACAAGTTTTTCAGATTTCATTCTGTAAGCAATCAATTCTGCAACAGAGATAAATTTCATATTATGTTCATCAGCAAATTTTCTTAAATAATCACGTCTTGCCATGTGTCCATCTGGAGCCATAAGTTCACACATAACACCGGCTTCTCTATGACCGCAAAGTTTAGCTAAATCAACAACTGCTTCGGTATGTCCTGTTCTTTCTAAAACCCCACCTCGTTTTGCAACACAAGGGAACAAATGCCCAGGACGTCTTAAATCAGATGGTTGCGCATCATAAGCAGTTGCAACTTCAACAGTTTTTGCTCTGTCAAATGCCGAAATTCCTGTTGTAACTCCATATTTTTCGGCAGCATCAATACTTATTGTAAAAGCAGTTTTCATTTCTTCTGTGTTTTGGTCAACCATTTGAGGCAAATCTAATTGTTTTGCAATGTCATTTGAAATCGCAAGACAAATTAATCCTCTTACTTCTGTTGCCAAGAAATTTATGATTTCTGGGGTAACTTTTTCTGCTGAAACAATTACGTCACCCTCATTTTCTCTATCTTCGTCATCAGCTACAATTATTGGTTTTCCTGCTTTAAAATCTTCAAGTGCTGATTCAATGCTATCAAATCTAAATTTATTTTCTTCCATTACACAAATCCGTTCTCTTGCAAAAATTCTAAACTAATTCTGCTATTATTATCTTTCGCGGATAATAATTTTTCAACATATTTGCCCAAAATATCTGTTTCAATATTAACAAAATCTCCAATTTTAAGGTTTTGGAGGTTTGTATTAAGGTATGTATGCGGAATTACGGCAACTCTAAAGATATTTTTGTCTATGTTTGCAACTGTTAAACTAATACCATTTACTGTAATTGAACCTTTATATACAACATATTTTTCTTGATTTTGCGGAATTTCAAAGTCAAGATTATAAAAATCAGTGAGTTGTTCTTTTTTGACAAGTTTTCCAACACAATCCACGTGTCCAGATACAATATGTCCGCCAAGTCTTGAATTTAGGGTTAATGCTCTTTCTAAGTTAACTTTATCTCCTGATTTAAGAGATGCAAAATTCGTAATATTTAGAGTTTCATCACTTACTCTTGCGCTAAAAAAATCTTCTCCTATATCAACAACTGTTTGGCAGCAACCGTTAATTGCAATGCTATCGCCTAGTTTTGTGTCTGCTAAAACATTTTTGCATTGAACTACAATAGTTGCCCCATTTGAGCCGAGGGTAAAAGATTTTATTTCTCCTATTTCTTCAATAATACCTGTGAACATAACCTAAGTTTAGCATATTTTTTCAATCTTTGAGCAAAACATGACAAAACCTTTACAAATAAAGCTCTTAACATTTATTTAGAAAGTAGCAAAATTTTTTAATTTCGAATTTTAAAATCATATCAACCCAGAGTAAAAATATATGTAAAATACGCATATACTTTACAAAACGCCGAAAAATTGCTATAATCTTAGCAAAGGTTAATGATGTAAGTAAAAGGATTAAGGGGTTAATCCTAAAAATTGAATACAAAAAAGGAGTGTTAGTATGGCAATAGCACCTATTAACAGTGTTAGTTTTAAAAGTAACTACAACAATAAGATTCACTTTACCGCAAATAATAGAGATGAAGAAAATGATAATACTTCAACAGAGGGTTATCCATTTCCAAGACGTGCAGCTCGTAAATTAGCAACAGTTCCTGTAGTTGTTATGATGACAATGTCACCGTCATTATTGAACGCAGCTACAGTACCTGAAAAATCTGCACCATTGAACACACAAGCTTTGACAGAACTAGTTGAGGCTCAAAAAGCACCAAAGGCAGAAGCTCCAACTTATATTATGGCTCCTCAACAATCTGAGGCAATGTCACAAGGGCAAAGAAATTATTTTGAATTAAATAAAAATATTATTCCATTTAAAATGTATGCAGGTTCTGGGGCTTATATAGCATTTTCTGATCCTTTTAAAACGAGTGAGATAATGTCTGTAGATTATATTCCTAAAGATTTTAAATATACAAATGCTTATGATGCTTTTAAATTACCTACTGTAACAGGAATGGTTTATCATAAAACTGGTGATAATAAAGAATATTGTGGACTTATTTTAAGAAAAGAAGTAGATATTTTGGGCGATACTTATTTTGAAGATAAAGAACAGCGAATCACAGATGATGCGGCAAATGCAATCATTGATTTACTTAATGGTGATTCAAAGTTTACAGATAAGACAGGTTTAATGGTTAGAGTTGTAAATACACCAAATTTAACACCAACAAAAATAGTTGAACCTAAAAATAGATGATATTAATTTTTGTAAACATTTTAAGTAATCTTGAAATAGGGCTACTTTATAATTTTTCATGTATTTAGAAGTGCAGAATAGAGAAATTGTAAGAAAATGGCAATAAAAAAGATAGAAGACAACAAAATTATTCAAACAACCCCGACACCCCAACAAGCGGCTGTCGGGAATGTTGCTTCTAAATCTACAGTCAAAGCACCTTTAAATTTCCCAAAAGCAGATAAACAAATTCAAACTGCGGATAATCTTGGAACTTTAAATGGTGAAAAGATAAAAAAGAAAACGCTTGAAAAAACTCCGACAGAACTTGAGCCTTTAACTGGTACAAAGCATTCAACTGTTAAAGAATCTGCAATTGAAAAAGAAATTAATGCATATATTACCGAAAATAATTTAACATCAATGAATATTGATGATTTGCGTGCTTTTTTATTGAATAAGAAGAATAAAACTCCAAAAGAACTTGAAATGTTAGCTAGAATTCAAGCTCAATTTGAAGAAATTCCTAAAGAACATGCAATTCATCAAAAACATGAACCGCTTGTCTATGTAGCAGAAATGCTTGATAGCAACTGGATAAAAAAAGACGGCAAAGAAAAGATGAGTATCATTGCCGACAAGTATTTTGAAAAAACTGATGCAAATTACCAAAATTTATCCACAGAAGAAAAAACTGCATTAAAGCAAAAACAAATGGAAACTTTTGCTAATGACTTGTCAAATAAAAATGATACTAAAATTACTAAAACTGCAAAAGCTTCTGGCATGTTTGAGGTGCTAAATGATAACAATATGACAATTGAAGATTATAACAAATTGTCAAAAGAAGAAAAGGTTCAATTATACCGAAATCATCAGGCTCATGTTATGAAAACATTAGATACCGCTATTTCTAATGAAATTTCATCTGCAAAATTACTTGAGTTGGAACCGGAAGAGAGATTATTAAAGTATGCAGAAATTGCATTAGAAAAAAATGATCCTAATTTTAAGCAAATAAAAGACCCTGAAAAGCGAAAAGAATATATTTCTGCAAAAGTTAATGAGGTTGTTCCGAGCTTTAAAGATGCTAAACCAGAAGAGAAAAAAGCTGTAGCAGCTGCTTTTGATGTTCTAAGTCAAACTTTAAAAACTGCTAAAAACGGTGAAGTTATGAGTTTTGATGAATATTTATCTTTGGATTTTAATCAACAAATTAAAATTTTGAAAAAGACTCACCCAGAGATGAAAACGGAAGAACTTATTGCTAAAAATGCTTCTCTCCGTTTTGTTGTGGAGAATGGAAAAATTCCATCTTCTAAAGAACTTCGAAAATATATTGAAAATTCCAAAGAAATTTTCCCAAATTCCAAAAATAGAATTTGTAAAGCATTAAAAGGCAGAGAAAAAGACTTGGGCGAAGCTCCAGTAAGAATAACAACTCTTGATGATTTGGCAAATAAATTGGGACAAAAACCTAGTGAATTTATTTCTAACGTTTTAACAAATATTGATAATGCATCTACAGAAGAGGCAAAATATAAAATTGCTGGGAAATTGCTTGAAAAATCTAGTGCTGATGGTAAATATACCTCAAAAATTATTCAAGAATTAAAAGCAAGAGGTATCAGTGAAGAATTTATCAAAAAGCAATTAAAGAACGATAATGTAATTGCAGAAAAGTCTTTACACGATAGATGGAATGATGATGGTGTTGCTACGGCTGCAACGATTGATTTAGCGGACTATATCGGAGATAAAAAAGCTGCTAGATCAATTGCACAAGATGCAACAGAATATTTATCAATAAAATCTAGCCAAGATACTGGTGTTGCTCTTTTGAATAGTAACTCTAAATATTCTAAAGATTTTTCTATTGGTGTAAATAATAATATTAAAGACCCTGTTACATATTCTTCTCAAATGTTACAAAGAGATGATTTATCAGATTCTGGAAAAGCAAGATATACAAAATCTGTTGTTGAAACAGCTCCAAATCCGGAACGTCAAAAAGCTTATGCAAAAGAACTTTCAAAACTAGGTTATGAATCTGTTAATGAAGGTTTGGCAGCGGCATCAAATTCCGTTGATAAGAGTGTAAGAAGTGAATACAATTCTTACATTCAAGATGCTATCAAAAATTATCCACCAGAAAAACAAGCGGCAATTCAAAATGCAATGAAAACGGGTGAGATTTCCCAAGAAACACTTGCAAAAAATACCGTGAGTGCTTCTGAATCTTCTAATGTTTCAAAATCTCAAACATCTCAACAATCTTCTTCAACAAGCCAATCTGTTGCAACAAATAGCAAAACAGTTTCTCAAAGTGGTAGCAAATCTCAAACTGTATCCGCTCAAACAACAGTTTCAAATACTTCATCTAAATCAACAACAAGAACATCTGCAAATCAAAATTCTACTGCGCAAGAAACAAAAGCTTTGCAACAAAAGAAAGATGCTTTAATTAACAAAATTACTTCTTATGAAACAACTAAAGCAGAAAAAACTATTGAACAAGAAAAAGCAAAAGCTGAAAAAGTTCAAACTACTGCTTCTTCAAAAAATAGTGAAACATCTTCTGTTTCTGCAAAATCTACAACCAAATCAACAGAAAGTGCAAAAACAGCAGATAACGTTGAAAATCTTAAATTGTCAGAAGATGAACAAAATACTCTAAAAGAAATTATTACAGACTTGTTCCAACAAAACAGTGTAAGTGCAGCATACTCTCAAATTAATGATGAAATTAAAGACAAATTTATGCAAGCATTTGCAACGCAAGGTAAAGAATCCGATGTTATCTCTTTTGCAAATGATTACAAAGGAAATCCGGATACAATTGTTAAATTGATTAACTATTGCAATAATGACGGTTTGAAACTTGATTTGACAAGATTACTTCCATCTAGCAGAATTAATGAAATTATTTCATCTGGAAAACTTTCATCAAATAATATTTCAAAACTTGCTAAAGAAGGCAAAGTTGATAATAAAATCCTTATGGATTATTTGAAAAATAATAGAGATTCAATGACTTATGACCAAATCAAAGAGTATATGAAATATATGCCTCTTGATTATAGTAGCGAAATTTATGATTTATTAAAAGCTATTCCTGGTTCTCCAGAGTGGGAAGAAGCAAATAATAACAATATGAGAACTGCTGCTGCAAATTCTACTCCTGCATCAAAAGATATGGCTAGTTTAGATGATGGAATTGCAATTGGTTCAAATAAAATTCCGATGAGAGGTCAATACGACAAAATGAAGAGAAAAGGTCCATTCTATATGAATGTGTAATTTCTTTACAATCTCTTGCTTTATAAACATTTTCGTGTTGTAATTTTGTTACAGCGGAATTTTTTCTGCGAGTTTATTTGAAAGAAGACAATTTAACATTGCCGAAAGAAATTACATTAGCAAAGTTTGCAGGTTTCTGTTACGGAGTAAAAAGAGCCGTTGAAACTGTAAAGAAATTGAAAGAAGATTACCCAAATCGTAATATTTGTGTACTTGGAGAACTTATTCATAATACACAAGTTATTGAAGAATTAAACGCAATGGGTATTAAATCGTTAAAAGAATTACCTCAAAAAGGTGATGGTATTTGTGTTGTAAGAAGCCATGGTGAAAGTCCGGAGGTTTTTGAACAAATTAAAAATGCCGGATTTGATGTTTTTGATTTGACTTGTCCAGATGTAAAAAAAGTTCGGCAAAAAGCAATAGAACTTGCCAAAGAGGGTTATTATCTTGTGATTGTTGGTAAAGCGACTCACCCAGAGGTTATTGCAATTGAGGCTAATGCAAAACAGTTTGGCGAAAATGTACTTGTTGCAACTGATGTTGAAGAACTTAAACCTTATGAGCCAGAATTGAAATCCGCAAAAAAAATCGGGGTAGTAGTTCAAACAACTCAAATGCTTTCAACTCTGAATAAAATTGTTGAATATTTAACCCCTTTGACCAAAGAACTTTTAATTGCGAATACAATTTGTAAAAGTACGTCAATGCGCCAAACAGAGGCAAAAGAACTTGCAAAGAGTAGTGATTTGATGATTGTTGTTGGTTCTAAGAAAAGTGCTAATACGACACATTTAGCCGAAATTTTGAAAAATATCACACCAACAATTCATATCGAAACGGAAAAAGAATTAGACGACCACAAAGATTTGATTGAAAAATCTCAAAAAATTTCAATAACTGCCGGAGCTTCAACTCCAGATAGTGTAATTGAAAAAGTAATTAACAAAATAAAATGTTACTAAAGTGACAAATAAAAAAGAAAAGGAGAATAAAAACAAATGACACAAGCAACATTAGATGAATTCGAAAAACTATTAGAAGAAAGTTTTTCAAATAGCCATTCAGTGGCTGACATCGTAGAAGGTACTGTTATCAGAAAAGAACAAGACGGTTACCTAGTAAGCGTAAGAGGTGCTAAAACAGAAGCTTTCTTACCTAACAGAGAAATTTCAACAGCTGAAGATTCAGCTCCAATCGAAATTGGCGATGTTAAAGAATTTTACGTATTAAAAGAAGAAAATGATGAAGATAGCATGGTTCTTTCATTGAAAAGACTTGCATTCGCTCAAGCTTGGGCTCAACTTAATGATGCAAAAGTTCAAGGCGACACTATCCTTGCAAAAGTTGTTTCAGTTGTTAAAGGTGGTGTATTAGTTGACGTTGCTGATTTGAAAGGTTTCATTCCATCATCTCAACTTAGAGCAGGTACTCCATTTGACGGTTTATTAGACCAAAAAATCGAAGTTAAAGTTCTTGAAGCTGATCCTAAGAAAAACAGACTTATCTTATCTC
>JBNMKP010000071.1:0-7879 GCA_050874405.1 bacterium | reverse complement strand
TTGAACCCTTATTAAACTATTCACACTTGCAATTGCAGGGTCATTGTTAAAGATATTTATAACATTTTGCATATCTTTTTCCTTGCAAATTTCTGTGATAACAGTAATTTTTGCAGCATTATCTCCTGCAACTTCTTTTTGTACGATACTTGCCAAACTTATGTTGTGGTCTTCGCAAGCTTTACCGATACGTCCGATTACACCTAACCTGTTGTGTGCAGTAATTGAGATGTAGTATTTATTTTTGGTATCTTCAATTGGTGTCATAACCGCATTTTCGTGGTGATTGCATCTCATCATCGGTAACAAATAATCTGTTTTTCCGATTTCAGAAGCTATAGCTAAAATATCACCGACAACCGAACTTGCAGTCGGGAATTCTCCAGCCCCAGGGCCTGATAGAGTTACATCTCCTACTGGGTGACCAGAAAGACTTACTGCATTTGTAACGTAATCAATATGGGCCAAAGTTTTTGTTTTTGGTACTAACATTGGGTGAACTCTTACGTCTGCTTTTGAATTTTCATTTAATTCGGCAGATGCAATAAGTTTGATTTTGTATCCCATTTCGTTTGCAGCTTTCATATCGTCTGGACTGATTTTTGTAATTCCCTCACGATATACGTTTTCAATCTTTATTCTTTTCCCGAATGCAATAGTTGCAAGGGTTGTAATTTTATATGCCGCATCAAAACCTTCAACATCGCCTGTTGGGTCAGCTTCTGCATAGCCTAATTCTTGTGCTTCTTTTAATACATCTGTGTATGACGCACCTTGAACGTCCATTTTTGTTAAAATGTAATTGGTTGTTCCGTTAAGAATTGCTTTGATTTTGGTAATTTTGTTACCTGCAAGAATTGTTTTAATTGGCATAATAAGTGGAATACCACCTGCAATAGCTGCTTCATATAGTACAACTTTGTTGTTCTCTTCTGCAAAGTTAAACAATTCTTCTCCGTGTTTTGCAAGAAGTTCTTTGTTTGCTGTGACGATGTGTTCGCCGTTTTTGATAGCTGTTTTGATTAAATCAAATGCAGGATTAATTCCGCCAACTAATTCTGCGACAATTTGTATCTCTGGATTGTTAACAACTTCATAAGCATCATCTGTAATAATACTTTCGTCCAGACCCTCAATATTTCTTTTCTTGTTTTTGTTGCGAACTGCAATTTTAACAACTTCTACATCTTTAAAATTTTGAAGAGTTTTAAAAACTCCGCTTCCGACTGTTCCAAGTCCGATTAACCCGATTTTAATTTTTTTATTTTCCATAGCGCCAATTATAGCATATTTTTGCACATAAGTCTAGAATGGGGTGGGAAAATGAGTCGTAAATTTAAGAATACATGGGATTTTGGCATGTTTTCTCTTTAAATAATTTAACATGTAGCTTGCAAAAAAGTATTTTTGGTTTAAGATAAAGATATTAAAGTGATATAAACTAGCTAGAAAAGGAAAATAAAATCATGGCAAAACATTGTGAAGTATGCGGAAAAGCTCCAATTAAAGCAGCTAAATTGACTTTCTCACACAAGCAAATCGTTCATACTCAAGAACCTAATTTACAATCAGTTAAAGCTGTTGTAAACGGTGCAACAAAAAGAATCAGAGTTTGTACTTCTTGCTTAAAAGCAGGTAAAGTTCAAAAAGCTATGTAATTGTAGTTTTAAAAGTATAAAAAATTAAAAAAGGAAAGACTTTCGGGTCTTTCTTTTTTTTGTGATTTAGTTTTCACCTTGCCAAGGTCTGAAAAATTTAGTATAATAAAGATACTTCACTCTGTCATTACGAGGAAAACAAGCCGAGCAGAGTGCGAAGTAGCATATACGGAGTGACGTCGTAATCTCTAACGAATAAAAATTGTCATTCCGAACATGGTTTAAAATCTCATAGGATAACAAGAAGAAAGGATAAATAATGCCAAAACACAATCATAGAGCGGTTTTCGGGGGGGGGCAATCTAAAACCCTCTAATAATAAGTTTTTTAAGGAATTAAAAAATGGAAAAGTCGCATTTACTTTAGCAGAAGTTCTAATCACCCTTGGCGTAATTGGAGTAGTCGCAGCATTAACAATGCCAACATTACTAAAAAATGTAGCTGAACGAGAAAATTCCGAGGCTCAAGCAAATATTGCTCAAAAGATTACAAAATCTATGGATTTAATGCGTGCAGATGGCGGGCTAGAAAGAACATATAATAGTACAGATGAATTCGTAGATGAATTCTCTAAATACATAAAAATAAGTACCCGATGTGATGCAGCCCATATTGCAGATTGTTGGCCAACAAAAACAGTAACCACAACAGATGGTGAAACTTATGATGTAAGTAAAGCAAAAACAGGAAAGAATTTAAACTTAAAAGATAATAAAAGTGATAATGTAGGTATAATCCTAGCTGATGGTGCAACATTGATATTAACCTACAATCCAAATGCAGGGATAATCGGTGATGGAGATACAGTAACCCCAAGCTTTGCAGATTTACCAATCGGTTTTGGTAGAACAAAGAAATTTGCATATACAACAAGTGTAACGGCTCCAATAGATTTTGTAATGGACGTAAATGGTTTTAAAGGACCAAACAGTGAAGCACGAAATGGTAAACAATATGATATCCGTAGTTTCAAGGTAGCAAGATTCAGTAATGGTTGTCCAGGAAAAGATATTGATGGAATAGGTTGCGTATATGCATTGCCTTCATTCGACAAAATTAATGCTGGTGACCCAGAAATGGACAAATGGGATCCTAAGTGGAATTTGGATTCCTGTACTTTTAGTAGTATTCATGGGTATGTTCCTTGTAGAACATATGATAATTATTGGGCTGGTGGTAAAAAAGCTTGTGAAGAACAAGGAATGCAACTTCCTGATACTAGAACTATTTCACGTATTTGTCATGAAAATCAAGAAGATTCTTCTTTGGGCTTTTCAAAAACTGCACTTTTTATGACTTCAACTGAAACAGGATCTGGCTCTGCATATGGTTATTATTTCAAAAATTGTTCTCCAAGGAGAGAAAATTATAAGCAATGGAGTGCTAGTGTTATATGTGTTGAAAAATAGTTATGTAGGTCGGATTTACTAATCCGACACGTAAAATTTATCGTGTTGGCATAGCAATGCCAACCTACATTTGCAATTATTCCCGTGTGGGGGATTGTTACGTCACTCTCTTTATAGCGTCTCGCATAAAACGTGTCTCCGAGCCTGCCGACTAGTCTTGCAGACAGCCAATCAATTCGGCAGGTTGCTCCGCACTCTGCTCGGCTTACACAATGACATGTTTTTTTATTTTCTACATGTCATTACGAGGAACAATGATGAACAAATATGACATTTATTAGAACAACGTGACGTCGTAATCCCGAACACTGCGTACCAATGTCACCCTGAACTAGTTTCAGGGTCTCAAAAGTTAAGGAGATTCTGAAATCTGTCTTGGATTATTGGCAGGTCGGCCGGCTCAACGCAGTCCTCCCTAGGACGAGTTCCGCTATCGCTCCACCCTTGCCAAAATCCGCAGTTCAGAATGACAAAATAATTAATTATCCAAGTGATATGGATTACGACACTAGCGACTATTTTTTATTTCAACAACAAATGACTTTATACCCGTTTGTAATGACGTATAACACCTACTTGAAAAAATAAAAAAATACGTTATAATAAAAATATAGGGAAGAGCGACTAAGCTCTGGTACAGCTTAATCGCCCGTCGCACCTATAAGAATAAATAAGCTAATTTAATTAAAATCTCTAGTACGCCTAGAGATTTTTTTATTAACTCTCTATTGCTCATTTTAACCTCCTAACTCGCCCTATGTCGCTAATAGTTCGTATGCGGATTGGAGGTTTGGGCGATTTCCCTATTAAGCTTTTGCTTTTGATTTGTCAGCTAATTCGCTATCAACTCTCAAAAATACAGGGTGAATTTCTTCTTTTGTAATCAATTTACCTGCTTTTAAATTAGATGTCGTAACATTATCTAATTTCGTTGATAAATCATAAGATAATTGTTTTGCCATATCTGCTGCAATATTTGGACAATATGGATAAATTAGTGAAGAAATTACACACATAACTTCAAGAACTGTTGCTAAAACTTGTCCACATTCTGTCATTTTTTCTTCTTTTGCAAGTGTCCAAGGTGCATTGTCTGTTACAAATTTATTTGCAGCATCAACAATTGAAATAATTTCTTGCGCTGCTTCTTGAATTTCAAAATGATTGAAATGGTTTTCTACAATTTTTACAGTTCCTAGAGCTGTTCTTAGTAAGCTTTCAGCTTCTTTTGAACGGTTAGACAAGAATTCTTCTTTAATTTCACCGTCAAAATATTTAACTAACATTGATAAACTTCTGTTTAACAAGTTGCCCATGCTGTTTGCAAGATGAGCATTAACTTTTTCTTTAAAGTCTAAATCTGAGTAATTACCATCTCTTCCGCAAGGTGCAGAAGTTGCCATATAATAACGGAATGCATCTGGGTGTTCAAGGTTATAATGTTCAAGAACAGATGTTGGAGAAACAACGTTTCCTAAAGATTTTGACATTTTAGTTTCATCAATTGTAATCCAACCGTGAGCATAAATGTGTTTAGGCAATGGTAAATCTAGAGCCATCAAAATTCCAATCCAATAAATGCTGTGGAATTTCAAAATATCTTTACCGATTACGTGAACATCAACCGGCCAAAGAGTTTTGAATTGTTCAGATGGATTTTCTGTATCGTAACCGATTGCAGTAATGTAGTTTGAAAGAGCGTCAATCCAAACGTAGATTGATTGTTCTGGATCATCAAGAACATCAATTCCCCAACCAACGTTTGCTTTGTTTCTTGAAACAGAGATATCTTGAATATCTTCCAATTGGTTTAAAACTTCATTTGCTCTGAAACTTGGGATAATGAAGTCTGGGTGTTCTTTGATGTGTTTCATGATTGCATCTTTGTAAGAAGATAATTTGAAGAAATAATTTTCTTCTTTAACTACTTCCGGTTTTTTAAGGTGGTCAGGACACAATCCGTCTTCTGTCAAATCTTTTGGATTTAAGAAACATTCACAACCGGAACAATATAATCCTTCATACTCGTGTTTATAAATGTCGCCTTTTTCAACTAGTTTTTTGAATATTTTTTGAACAACTTTTTCGTGATCTTCGTCAGTTGTACGGATAAATCTGTTGTAATTAATATCTAAAGCTTTCCACGCATCTTTGAATTTTTTGGCATTTTCATCACAAAGTTGTTTAGGTGTTTTGCCTTGAGCAGCGGAAGTTTTTTGAATTTTAATTCCGTGTTCGTCTGTTCCTGTTAAGAAGAATAAATTGTCTGTTCTTTGTGAAAAATGTCTTGCGATAATATCTGACAAAATCTTTTCATAAGCGTGTCCAATGTGTGGAGCACCATTTACATAATCAATTGCTGTTGTTAAATAAAATTTATCCATTTATATAATCCTTTTTTAATGCATTAAAACTATATTTTTATAGTAACACAAACACATTTATTCAAATCCAAAATTTATTTACAATGGTTAAATAAAGTGATATACTCTGATTAAAAATCGGAGATAAAAATGAAGAAGAGTTTTTTAATAATTTTTGGAATTCTAGTTATTGCAGGAGTAGGCGGAGCAATTGCAGCACAAAATTTGAAAAAAGGAACATATACTTGTCCTTATTATCAAAGTGGTAAAAAAGTAAATTGTATGATTTATGTTGATAAATCCGGAATTAAAATTTACTCATCTGAATGCAATAACAGTTATAAAAATTTTTCTCCGGAAGTTATTGAAAAAAAATGTACAGTATCAGAAGATAAAACGAAATATTACTCTTGTGAATATGCCGATACAACTTGTGAAGCGGTATTTTTTGCAGACGGAAAAACTTCTTATGTTCTTTGTAATGGGATTGAAAATGTTCCCGAAAACAAAAAGAATTTAGTCTATAATAGAGTAAAAGCTGATGCAAGGGCTAACAAATGTCGTGATTTAAATCCACCAAAACCTGTTCAACCATTGCAAACCCCAAAACCTGTAACTACTACTCATTAGTATAAATGACAAGCGCATTTGTGATTTGGATTGATATTTTTTAGTATTGGAATTTCTTTTGTACAAATTTCTTTGCAGAATTCACACCTTGGGTGAAATTTACAGCCGTCAATTTTTTGTGAAAGTGTTGGAGGTTGACCTTTAATTGTTTCAAGCTTTTCCCCTCGATTTGACGGAATAGATTTTAATAATGCTTTTGAATATGGGTGCATCGGATTTTTGAAAAATTCTTCATTTGGTGTGTTTTCAACTATTCGCCCAGAATACATTACAGCTATCTCATCAGAATTTTCTCTAACAAGTGCTAAATCGTGTGTGATTAAAAGAATTGATGTCCCATTATTTATTTTAATATCTTGTAATAGATGCATAATTTGAGCTTGAATTGTTACATCTAGTGCGGTTGTTGGTTCGTCTGCAATCAATATTTCGGCATTACAGCATAGTGCCATTGCAATAATTGCACGTTGTTTCATTCCACCGGAAAATTCATGCGGATAGTTTTTTAACCTTGATTTCGCACTCGGAATTTGTACGGCTTCAAATGCCTCAATTGCTTTTTTCTCTGCTTCAATTCCTGTTAAGTTTTGGTGAATTTTTATAATTTCTAATAACTGGTCACCTACAGTGTAAAGCGGATTGAGTGAAGTCATTGGATCTTGCGGAATTAGTGCAATTTTTGCTCCTCTAATATGTTGCATTTGTTTTTGAGTTTTAGTTAGCAAATTTTCATTATTAAAAAGAATTTCTCCACTTGTAATTTTTGCGGTTTTAGGAATTAAATTCAAAATACTCATTGCACTCATTGTTTTTCCGCAACCTGATTCCCCAACAATAGAAAGCATTTTACCTTTTTCTAATGAAAAAGAAACATCAAATAATGCAGGTCGAAAAATTTCTTCGCACTGAAATCCTAAGTTTAAATTTTTAACTTCTAAAATTGCCATATATTTTTCATTATATAGTTTTAAAATTATAAGTCTATAGGTCTGTAAGTGGATATGTTAACAAATGTAACAAGTCTTAGAACATGTGAAATCAAGGCTTTCGACATGTTTTTATATATTTAAGAGAGTAAAAATAAGAGAGCATTATGACGATAGATGTAGCAAAATTTAGAACGGCTGGCATGAATGCCACTTTTGGATCTCGCACAAGCGGGACCTCTCGTCAAGCTACAGTAAAATTAACAAATTCTGTAGGTGCTAATAAAACATCTAATTACTCTTTAAAATCAGGTCCAAAAACAAATTATGTTGCAGGTCAATCTGTAAGTAAATCTGCTGCAAAATATGATTATACAGGTGTTCGTCAACGTTTGAACGGTGTTGGCAATAATAATGGTGTATTCGCTACTAGAGGAATTTCATCTTCTGCAAATGTAGCTAGAAACTTGAATATTCAAACTGGTCAAAGCAATGCATTTACGGCAGGACAAGTTATTGGTCAAACTTTGAGTATGGGTATCAGTTTGTTGAACCAATTGGGTGTAATTGGTGGTTCAAAAGGTTCACAAGGAACATCTAATAATAAACAATTAGATAACGCTTTTGGTGATTTAGGCGCTCAAGGGACTGCTTCTACATTAAATTCAGGTATTTCAGACTCTATTTCTGGTATGACTAGTGCAAATGATTCTGCAGCTTTAAGATCTGCAATTTCTTCTGCTAGTGGTCAGTTATCTTCTTTAGAAGGTCAAGCTAATGAATTGAATAAAGCAAAAGAAGATGCAGAAGGTAAAGTTTCTGATCTTGAAACAAAAGAAAAAAGTGCAGAAACTTCATATAAACAGGCTGAGTCTAACTTATCAAAAACAAAT
>JBNMKP010000070.1:0-7934 GCA_050874405.1 bacterium | reverse complement strand
GCTTTGACTAATAGGATATAATAGATATATAAATCAAGGAGTTAAGCATAGCAAAATGAAAGGGCTAAAAATGTCAAAATGTAATAATAGAGTTGCTTTTTGGGAAAATATATCCTATAATTCATTCATATCAAAGGTTTTAGACAATTTAAATAAAATAAGGGGGAGTAAAGCTCCTGCTTTCACCCTTACAGAAGTATTACTTGCCGTATTGATTGTCGGGATAATAGCAGCACTGGTTTTGCCTGCGGTAGTGACAAAATATCAGGATAAGGCATTTGAAAGTGCATTTAATAGAGAAGTCCATTCATTACAGGATTCAATAGACTCATTAGCAGCCGTAGAGAATCAACAATCATTTTATGAAACAACTCTTGCAAAGACACCAGAAACATATATGAAAAAATATTTGAGGGTATCAAAATATTGTGGAGCTAGTGGAAAAGATTGTTTTGGCAAATTTTATTCTGAATATTCAGGTCATGAGAAAAAGACCTATACCCCAAGTTATGATGGGAATTGTGCAATTCTTAAAAATGGAACAAGTGTATGCTTGAACGTTAATGGTGGCTCAATTGATATGCTAATAGACGTAAACGGACCAAAAGGACCAAATGTTTTTGGCAGGGATTTGAGAACATATACACATTCTGTTAAAGGTATAACTGGATATGATATGTCATCAAATGGAATAATTTCACTAAATCAAACACCGATAGAAGATAATTCAAATCCTGATCCTACCCCTGATCCTGATCCAACTCCTACACCAACTCCAACTCCAGAACCTAAATGTACTGCAAGTAATACTTCTTTGGCTTGTTGTAAAGAACGTGGGATTACTAAGGGACAATCAGACCCATGTTGTAAATATTCATATTTTGATAATAATTCAACATGTCACCCGACAAAAATGTTAATGGTAGAATTCAATTCCTCCTATATCGGACCATATAGTAATACTTCTCAAGTTACAGTGAATTGTAGTAGTAATTCTGGTTCTATTGATTTATCCCTAATATCAGGAGATGTCACTGCTTTTTGGGCATTCCCTAATAATAATATAAATGCAATGTCTGAAGTTAAAACTTATGCTTTTTGGGGCTGCGGTAGCAACAAAAAAGTTATAAGTACTCAAGATTCTTTATCTATGGTAGCAACTAGATTTCTATCTGCAAATATTAAATATAATGGGAAGTCTATTCCGTCTTCTAGTACTTGTCCAACAGCTACGCCTAGATGTGTAATGTATTATGAATGGAAAGATTAATTCTAATTGCAATAGTGTTGGCATTGTAATGCCAACACTATTACAATTGTTTCCGTGATGTGGATTAGTACAACGTGGCACAGTAATCTTGAGTACTGGTACAATCCTCACTCCTCAGACATACGGCACGCAGTTTCGCACGACTTCGCCACCTCAATTGGTCAAAATGAGAGGGAATAAGTTGAAACGTAACAGTCTATTTATTTCTCATTATTCTTACATAGTATTGTAAAGTTTATTTACCTATGTTATAATGTAAATACGAAGATTATATAATAATTGGAAGTTTATTATTTAGTTTTTGGGAAAGTTTGGTTATGAATGGCGTATAATATTTACACTGTGAATAATTTTTCGGCAGATTTCCGCAGAATTTTAGATCAAGATGTGCAACCTAGAATGGAAGAATTTGATAATGCAAGATTATCCAAAATTCATCTTGGGATATTTTTGAGTATAGTTCTGTTGCTTCTTGCTGTAAAAGTTCCTGTTGCAATTCCCATTATATTGATTATTTTATATTGGGCAGGTGTTATTTATTTTTATGAAACACAATCTAAAAAATATATCCCTGTGCTTGTTCAATTGGTGCCGTTCTTCTCATATTTTGATATTTCTGTATTAAAGTTAGAAGATTTGACATTTTCAAGACTGTTTCCTAAAACACTTGCGACAAATAGTTTGTTAAGTTTTCATTTCTTTGATTCTTTTACCGGCTCAATAAATAGAATTAATGTTGATATTTCAAAATTCGTTTATTCTTATTTGCAACGTTCATCAGCACTTTGCGTGTTTTCTGGAATTGTAATAAGAGTAAGAACTAAAGATTTTGCTCAAGGTATAACAGTTTTAAGACCAAGAAATTCTAAATATTTCAGTTTATCTGATTTAGTTAATGACAATTTTGAAAAAGTTAACGTGCCTGATATGGTGTTCGCTTCTCAGTATGCAATTTATTCAAACAATCCAGAAGAAGCAAAGCAATTGATTAACAAAAAATTCATAAAATGTTTTTCTTCTTTTGTAAAACGTGTTAAATCTCCAATTTCATACTGCGCGTTTTGTGGAAACTATATGTATATGGCTTTAACTGTTGATGCAGGTTTTTCTTTTACAAATATTTTCAAAAGTGTAAAAGATGAAAAGGCTTTTTCAACAATTTATAATACGTTTTCAGCATTGATTGATGTTGTAAATGGTTTATATGTAATAGAAGATGACCCTAATACTCCGTCATAATCCGATTTTTTACTTTTATGGGTGATATCTTGTAAAGGTATAAAAAATATGTTATAATTATATACATAAGTTTAAAGAAAGGATTATTATGTTTGAAATGCTATCTTTGGGTACAATTATTGTTTTAGTTGTTGCAATTGTTGTTATTGGAGTTTTGTATAATATTTACGTTAAAGTTATACAAAAGAAAAACAAAGTGAAAGAAGCAATGGGCGGAGTTGATGTTCAGTTGAAAAAACGTTATGACTTAATTCCGAATATTTTGACTATTGCAAACAAATTTATGGAACACGAAAGAGGATTGATTGAAGATATTACAAATCTTCGTACACAAGCTGCTTCTATCAGATCCGATGCAAATACTATTTCTGAAAAAATGAATTTGGATAATCAAATTGCTACTAAAATGGGTCAATTGATGGTAAATGTTGAAAATTATCCACAATTGAAATCTGACCAAACAATGGTTCAAGCTATGCAAACTTACTCTGAAGTTGAGGAACATATTGCTGCTGCAAGAAGATTTTACAACAGTGCAGTTAATGATTTGAATAATGCAGTGGAAATTTTCCCAAGTTCAATGTTTGCAGCTATGCTTGGAATTACCGCATATCCATTCTTTGAAGCTGAAGAAGCTGCAAGAAAATCAGTTAATGCAAATGATTATTTCTATAAAAATTAGTTTTATTTTACAGAAAAGGGCTACAATCTGTAGTCCTTTTTTATACTTAATATTGACAAGTGACAGGTTATAGGTTACAATATTAATATGATAAAGAGTTTCAAACACAAAGGGTTGGAAAAATTCTTTAAGACCGGTTCTATGAAAGGAATTCAACCTATTCATAAAGAAAAATTAGAAATAATATTATCAACCTTGAATGTTATGAGAACTTTAGATCCATTGAAAGCTCCGTCTTATGCATTACACCCGTTAAAAGGTGATATGAAAGGACAATGGGCCGTTACAGTACAAGCTAATTGGCGCATAACTTTTGAATTTGACGAAGAAATGCAGAAAGTTTATATTGTAGATTACAAAGATTATCACTAGAAAGGACAAAGAATTAATATGTTTAATCCTACGCATCCTGGAAAAATTTTAAAAGAAATTTATTTGAAAGATTACAAATTAACAGTAACTTCTTTTGCCTTGAAAATTGGCGTTTCTAGAAATACTGCTTCTGAATTGATTAATGGCAGAAGTGGTGTTAGTGCAGAGATGGCATTGAAACTTGAAAAAGCTTTTAATGTGCCCGCTCAATATTGGTTAGATTTACAGACTCAATATGATTTGTGGAAAGCAAAACAACATGTAAATCTAGAAAACGTAGAGGTTATTGCTCTTTAAAAAATATACAAGTGTCTGTAGCTCAGGAGAATAGAGCGTGAGTTTCCGAAACTCGAGGTCGGGGGTTTGATTCCCCCCAGGCACGAATTATGCTGCAACCAGCATAAAGATTGCTGTTGGTCTTCTGTGTAAGTTTTGTGTTACTCCATCTGATACAGCTTTGCCGTTTCCTGTTGTGATTTCAGTGTGTCCGTATTTTTTGCTATATCCTGCAACACCTTTGCCATAAACTAAAACGCAACCTGCAGGAAGTTTTTTCAAATCAACTCCGTTTGGATTAATTTCTTTGAAGTTTTTATTTCTTCTCATTATTGAAACCATATCACAAGCATTTCCGTATTCGTATTTGCCTAAACCTGCTTTTGAGATTGCATTTTTTACATATCTTGCACATTTGCCAATAAATCCAACTGCACCTGATACAACTTTTTTAGCTAATTCCCAACCTTTTTTAGCTGAATATCCAAGTCTTTTCCATAAAGATGCATTTTGATTTTGACCTAAGATTGATGCTCCTTTTGACAAATAAGACGGGCTACTTAATGTTAATTTGCCAAAGTTGAAACTTGGAAATATCGGTAACCTCATCAAAGGCATTGATGCAAAATTTGTTGGAACAAAAGAGTTGAAAATACTTGCGCTAAATGGATTGTATGCGCTAACTTTTGGAAATGCGCTACAAGCAAATGTATTAGAAAATATATTGGTTGGTAAGCACCATCTAATCATATCTCTTTTATCCCCTTATATATATAAAGTTGATATATGATTGATAATTGCTTTATATTCTTAAAATGTAACAGAATGTTAACGAAAACTATATTTACCTTTGTATATTGCTTTTTGCTAGGCTTATTCTGTGTAAAAAAATCAATAAGTGGAGTAAACTATTGGCCCCGACGCGAGTCGAACGCGTGATCTTTGGTTTAGGAAACCACTGCTCTATCCTACTGAGCTACGAGGCCTTACTTAAGTTAAATCGTATCACAATTTTTTGTGTTATGCAATTTATTCTGCTTCACTTTTTATTTATAACAAATTGTCACAAAAGTTTCAATTTTGAGTGTTTGGGGTATAATTGAAATGTAAATGGAAGTGTATAACTTAAAGGCGTTAGATAGAACGCAGAAAGAAAAGGTAATTTTATGAAACCTGAGACAAAAAGCTTTCAATTGGAAATCGGTGGCAAAACCGTAACCATTGAAACCGGAAAGTATGCACAATCAACAAATGGTTCAGTTACTGTTAGATGTGGTGATACAATGTTATTTGTACACTGTGTTGTTTCTAAAGAACCTCGTGTTGGGATAGATTTCTTCCCATTGTTGATTGATTATGAAGAAAGAATGTCATCAATCGGTCGTATCCCTGGGGGTTACAACCGTTCAGAAGGTAAAGCAAGTGATAAAGCTATCCTTGTTTCAAGATTGATTGATAGACCAATTAGACCTTTATTCCCTAAAGGTTATAGAAATGATATTCAAATCGTAGCTCAATTATTCAGCTATGACCAAGAAAATCAACCTGATACATTGGCAATGTTAGGTGCTTCTTGCGCTTTGATGTTGTCAGGTGCTCCTTTTGAAGGACCAATCGGTGCCGTTAGAGTTTCTCGTGATGAAAACGGTAACTTAATTGCTAACCCAACTCACCAACAAGCAAAAGCATCAGACCTTGATATCGTTGTAGCAGGTACTCACGATTCAGTTATCATGGTTGAAGCAGGTTGTAAATTCGTTTCTGAAGACGATATTATGGCTGCTGTTGAATTTGCTCAAGGTGAAATCAAAAAACAATGCGAAGCTCAAGTTGAATTTGCAAAGGCTTGCGGAGTTGTAAAAGAAGAATTCGTAAATCCTTACGATACAACAGAAATCAAAAAGATTATTGAAGAAACTGCTCACGATATGATTTTTGATGCTTATCACCACTTTGATAGAGAATATAGACAAACAAAATTGGAAGAAGCTAAAAAATTGGTTAAAGAAAAAATTGATGCTCTTCCAGATGATGATTATATCAAGAAAATTATTGAAGAAACAGGAATTGACTTCGTTGCAGAAGAATTCAAAAATGCAGAAAAACATATTATGCGTACAATGATTCTAGACGAAGGTGTTAGAGCTGATGGTAGAAAACCAACCGAAGTTCGTCCTATCTGGTGCGAAGTTGGTGTAATTCCTAGAGCTCACGGTTCTGCTGTATTTACAAGAGGTCAAACTCAAGTATTGTCAGTTGCAACTCTTGCTGGTCCTGCAATGCGACAAGAACTTGATGGGGTTGATCCTGAAACTGAAAAAACTTATATGCACAAATACATCTTCCCAGGATTCTCAGTTGGTGAAGTTAAACCTCTAAGAGGCCCAGGAAGAAGAGAAGTTGGACACGGACACTTGGCTGAAAGAGCTAATGTTCCTGCGTTACCATCACAAGAAGAATTCGGTTATACAATCAGAGTTACATCTGATGTATTAGAATCAAACGGTTCTACTTCAATGGCTTCTACTTGTGGTTCATCAATGGCTTTGATGAATGCAGGTGTTCCTGTTAAATGTATGATAGGTGGTGTTGCAATGGGTATGATTACCGAAGAAGGTAAAGAACCTGTTGTATTAACTGATATTCAAGGTATTGAAGACTTCTTAGGTGATATGGACTTCAAAGTTACTGGTAATGATACTGGTATCACTGCTCTTCAAATGGATATGAAAGCTAAAGGTATTGCTAACGAAACATTACGTAAAGCTTTAGCTCAAGCAAAAGAAGGCAGATTACATATCTTAGGAAAAATGAGAGAAGCAATTACTGAACCTGGACCAATGTCACCATTTGCACCAAGTATTACAACAATGACTATTCCAACAGAAGATATCGGTACAGTTATCGGACCTGGTGGAAAACAAATTCGTTCAATCATTGATGCTTCAGGTGCTGAAATTGATATTCAAGATTCAGGTGTTGTAACTATTACTTCTAATGACCAAGAGGGTGCTAAGATTGCTATGAAGATGATTAGAGATCTTACATTCAAACCAGAAGTTGGTATGGTTATTAAAGGTAAAGTTGTGAGAATTATCCCAATCGGTGCTTTCGTTGAATTAGGCGGCGGCAAAGATGGTATGGTTCACATTTCACAAGTTTGCAACGAAAGAATTGAATCAATCGAACCTCATTTGACTATTGGTCAAGAAGTTATCGTTAAAGTTATTAAAATTGATGAAAAAGGTCGTGTAAACCTTACAATCAAAGGTGTAACTGAAGAAGATAAGGCTAAAGTTATTCAATAGTTGAATAAAGCAACTTTCAAATATTTAAAGACCTTGAACGATTTATCATTCAAGGTCTTTATTTTATTTCGAATTAGATTTTTATTATTTATTTAAATATAGGAAGTTCAACTGTTTCACAGTAATATCCTGTTTTAACTTGTTCATTCGGAGCGTTATAAAATTCTCTTCCTGCAGGAGGTAATTGACATTCCATTCTTTTTATTCTTTCTACATCAAACGAATTCATGAGAGGTGTATATTTATCAATGATTTCTTTATTAACAAGGAAAGGTAAATAGTTTTGATTAAATATGCATTCATTTATTAATCCAGGCATAAAATATACAAATCTATCATATTTATCTTTTTTATCTGCTTTTTTATCCAACATTATTTTTGTAGAATCAGGTATTGCATCTCTTATGAAATCTTTTATTTTCCGTCTTTGGTTATGATTTAGTTTCGCAACATCTTGGAACATTAATATGATTGCATTTGTTGCGCTATCAATATTGGGGTCGTTCTTATATTTGTCGATTTCATTCATAAATGCAAGAGTTACAAGATTCCTTTCTCTCTCTGTCATTGGTTTTAGGTATTTTACGTATAAAGAATCAAGTTCTTTTTTGTGAAGTTGTGTAAACTCTTTAAGTTCTGGTCCATATTTATAGATTTTCCCTTCATCAAGATATTTTAAATGATTTTGATGATAAGTTGTTAAAAGTTCATCTAAAGCACAATTATTAGCTCCTATTTCATTGCTATATTCAGCATAGAATTGAGAATTTAGGTCATCTATATAATC
>JBNMKP010000069.1:0-8010 GCA_050874405.1 bacterium | reverse complement strand
TTTTGCGATGTAACCTTTGAAGTTATTTCAATGTTACCAACAACAAGGTTTGAGTTACCTTTTTGTGCTTTTTGGTAAACATTTCTTTTTACGGTATAGCAATAAACATCTTCTTCATCTTCAAAATCTTGATAAAGAGATGAAATTGCCCATAAACAAGCGATTTCTTTTGCTGAAACAACAGACGGTTTAACAAATCTTTCAAAAATATCCTTACCTGTGCCAAATTCTGAAATATTACTTTTTGCATTAGCCAAAATATTTAAGAATGGAGTTTCCAAATCTTCGTTTGTATATCTTGCTGCAAGCTGCATAGCACGAGCGGCATATTTCATAATTTGAACAGTTTCAATCCCTGAAATTTCAGAGAAGAACCAACCGCAACTTGTGTACATAAGCATTGCTTGTCTTTGAATTTCTAAAAGCTCTAAACCTTTAACCTTTTCTTCTTCGGTTAAATCCGGCTTAAAGTTTTCTTTTTGAAATTTTCTAATATTTGAATAAGTTCTATCCAAGATTACATCAATATATTTGTTTCTGATTGTCCAAGGATTGTCGTTAAAATACTTTTGACCCTCTTTTTCAAATTGAGAAGCTAATTTATCTCTCAAAAAGTCAAGAGCATTTCTCAATGGTTCTCTCCATTTTTGATTCCACCCTGGGTGACCTCCGGTTGAACAACCACAGTCTTCTTTCCATCTGCCAACACCATGACAACAACTCCAAGAAGAAGCTTGTTTGATATCAACCTCGTAATCACTTCTGTACTTGTCTAAATACTCAGCATAATTTGTGATTTTAAAACCCTCATCTTCTGCTTTAATTTTCAAAACATAAGACAAAGCCATATCGCCAAATTTTGTATGGTGTCCGTAACTTTCGCCATCTGTTGCAATATTTATAAGTTGTGGGTAATCTCTAAGTTCTGAAACACCATCTTTCAAACGATTTATAAATTTGTTTCCGTCTTTTAATAGTTCATCAAAAGCAACAGATTTTGAAATTGCACCATCATAGAAGAATAAATCTATAGATTTTGTCGGGTCGCATTTTAGTGTATATTTGTAAGAACGAGCAGGATCAATATTACCCCAACTTACGTCTTGCCAAGTTTTATCTGTAGATTTTTTCATTTTCAAAGCTTGGAACGGAGAAAGAATTGTAAATTTAATACCATTATCAACAAGAACTTTCAATGTTGCATCATCAACTGCTGTTTCCGCAAGCCAAATACCCTCCGGTTTTCTACCAAAACGATATTCAAAATCACGAATTCCCCACTTAACTTGAGTTTCTTTATCGTGAGCATTTGCAAGCGGCATAATCATGTGATTATAAACTTGTGCAATAGCATTTCCGTGCCCATTATGTTCAGACAAACTGTCAATATCCGCTTTTATAACTCTTTCATAAGTTAATGGTGCAAATTCTTCCATCCAAGAAAGAAGAGTCAGCCCGAAATTGAAACTCATGTGTTCATAGTTGTTAACAATATCAAGAATTCTATTTCTATTATCTACAATTCGAGATACGGAATTCGGATTATAACATTCTTTGCAAATTCTCTCATTCCAATCGTGAAAAGGAGATGCACTGTCTTGCAATTCAATTGCTTCTAACCACGGATTTTCTCTTGGTGGTTGATAAAAATGTCCGTGTATCGTCAAAAACTTTTCTTTATTTTTTTCTGCCATAATCTATAATTCCATTTCTCTTCTAATTATCGTTGAAAACTACTGAGCTTGTTTATCTTCTGCTTTCTTTGTTTTTTGAGTTAAAACAAGAAAATGGTCAACATCTATCCAAGGATCGCCAAGTGCTGCAGAAAATACTCTTCCGCAAAATTCAATTTCATCTCCTGCATCTAAATCAATATGTTTTTCTGCAACTTCTTTTTTCAAGAAAATTTTCAATTCTGAAAAAGGTATATTGTGGTTTGTAACATCTGGTCTTTCAATCAAGAATGAGATATATTTTTCAGAAGATCTCATAGCTGCAGGATAATCAAGTCCCAGTGTTGCGAATTTATCAAACTTTGCCCTTATTCTAATATTTTTGTTTAAGTATTTGTAAGGATTTGCAGCAACATCTAAAGGATTAACAGTTGTATAATTCGTTGTTGAATACACCGGAGCAGAAACAACTGTAGGTGTTGCAGTTTGAGAACATACCTCATTTATAGTGAAACCTAGCCCCATAGATACTACAAGTGCTAAAGTTATAATTTTTATTTTCTTCATTTCTAACCTCTTATTTAAACTTATTTCACTACTATATTAACACATAATTCAAATTAATGTAACTGTACAATTTAATAATATTTTAAAATTTACAGTTTAATACTTGCCTTTTTCTTTTTTGTCATGTATAATCCAAAGTGTGAATTAAGGGTTTATAGATTTCTGTCTATATCAGTGTTGTTCCCTTAGAAAGAAAGAGATATACTCTACGAGATGAGTACAACAGAATTTAATTACAAGTTTATAAAAGAACATGCCACCCCTGGAAGTTGGCGAAGAGGTTATGAATACCATTTAAAAGATATGGTATATGACAATTATCCTGAGAAGAATTTCTACATGGGTAAAGTCAAAGGGAATTTTCAAGACCACTATAATACAGATTTAATCTTTAAAAAGAATAAGGTTGAAGCTCGTTGCAATTGCCCATTAAAAGAAGAATGGTGTAAACACGCAGTTGCAGTTGCGCTAAAGGCAATTGATGAACATGCTTATGAAGATTGGTTAGAAACAAAATTCGGTATGGAATTTGATTTTCCAGACGAAAATACAACAACCGAAATAAACCCGCAAGGCAATTATATCTTCCACTTTAATCCTAAGAGAAAAGCGAATTTCTTCTCTGTTCTTGTTCGTTCTAGAGAAACAGGAAAAGTCGTAAGACAAATTGAACCAATTTTAAGAGCAGTAATTGAAGCTCAAAAACAAGACCCGAATTTTGAATTAAATAATTCGCAAAAGGTTGAACTTCTTGTTTTCCAACAATTGTTAAAAATTTCAAGACAAGATAAAAAAGCCGGTTGGTATGATATTCCGATTGCAAAATTTGGACCAATGTTTTCTCTTCTTTCTAAAGCTGACGAAGTTTTAGATGAAAAGACAAAAGAACGTTTGAAATTTACTGACCAAGAATGGAAACTGGTTCTTTATGTAAATGTTTCAAACACCCCTGGAACATTATTACTATCGTTGGAATGGCAAAGACCTGACAAAGACGATGTTTACCCATTTGAGGAGGTTAGATATTTCTCTCGTCATTTAAAATGGGGCAGATATAAAAATATAATTTTCCCAACTAATGTTGCGATTCAGTCAATTCCGCAAAATATTTCAAAATCATCTTTTACGGATTTGAAAGATGCAGAGGGCGGAAAATTTATCTATGAAGATTTGCCTAAGTTACGACAAGTTATGGACGTTATTGTTGATGAAAAGATTTCTAAATTGATGCTTGAAGAACGTCCTCCTGTAAATGTTGTAACTATGGGAATTGATTATGACCAATCATTAAAAGCCTCTTTAGACTTTGAATATGACGGAGTTAGAGTTCCTTATTCAAAATCAACAAGTGACAAAGTTCCTTATATTACGGTTAAAAAGCCAGATGAAGATATTATTTATTGGGTAAAACGTAATATTAAACACGAAAATGAAGCCTACGCAATGCTTTTGGCTTGTAAATTTGTTCCAATGCAAACAAACAATTTGGCATTAGAAAAAGAAAATGCAATTGATTTCTATAACTACTATTTAAAACAAGCAGGTTCAGGTTGGAGATTTGAAGAAAAAGATGATATGTCTTTTTTCAAATTGATGGACGACCCATTTAGGTTATGTGCAAAAATTGATTTCTCAGATGAACAACCGGATAGTTTTGACATCTTTATTTACGGTCAAGCGGGCGATGAAGTTATTGACTTTGATGAAATCTATGACACAATTCAAAGTGACGAAAAATATGCTCGTATAAGAAGTCTTGGTTTTGTTGAATATCCTGCTCAAAATATTTATTCTATGATGCGATCGTTCAATTCATTTGATGTTTATAGAAATCCGGATAACAGATTTACCGTAAAAACTTATAGAGCAGGTCTTATCAATGAACTTAAAAACTTAGGTATTGAACTTATTTTAAGTGATAGATTTAAAACTTTCTGGGAACAGATGTCAACATTCTCGACTGTTGAAGAACTTACACTTCCTCAAGGTATAAATGCAGAGTTCCGTGAATACCAATTAAAAGGTTTCGGTTGGTTGTGGTTTATGTACAAATATGGTTTAAACGGTATTTTGGCAGATGATATGGGTTTAGGTAAAACTCTCCAAGCTTTGACTGTTTTACAAAAGGCAAAGGAAGAAGACGGATCAATGCCAACCCTTGTTATTGCTCCAACGACAGTTGTATTTAACTGGGAGTCCGAAATTCAAAAATTTGCACCAACATTATCTTGTTTGAAACTTCAAGGTGGAGAAAGAAAGCAATTTTTCAAAAAAATTCCAGAATATGATGTTGTAATTACAAGTTACGCACTTGTTAGACGAGATATTGAAAAATTAAAAGATATCAACTTCCGCTATATTATTCTTGATGAATCTCAAAATATCAAGAATGCAACATCTCAAACAGCACAAGCAGTTAAACAGTTGAATTCAATGCACAAACTTGCACTTTCAGGTACTCCGATTGAAAACAAATTGGAAGAACTTTGGTCTGTATTTGATTTCTTAATGCCTGGGTTCTTGTTCTCAATGGCAGACTTCAACTCTCGCTACGTAAATCCGATTATGGAACGTCAAGACAAGATTGTTGAAAAACGTTTGAAACTTCAAATTTATCCGCTCATTTTACGTCGTATGAAACGTGATGTAGCAAAAGACTTGCCGGATAAGGTTGAAAACATTGCATACTGCGAACTTACAGATGAGCAAAAAGATTTCTACTTACAAGTACTTGATAGTACGAAAGAAGAATTGTTCAAATCTATTGAACAAAATGGACTTGAAAAGAGTAGATTATCAATCTTCTCAGCTCTTCTTCGTATGCGTCAAATTTGTTGTCACCCAAGATTATATGACAAGAAAAATGTTAAAAACGTTATTTCTTCCGGTAAATTTGAAAAACTTAAAGTTATGCTTGAAGAAATTGTTTCAGAAGGTCGCAGAATTCTTTTATTCAGCCAATTTGTGGATATGCTTGATATTGTCAAAGCTTGGCTTGAAAAAACAGGTATTAAATATGAATACTTGACCGGTAAAACAAAAGACCGTCAAGGCGCAGTTGAAAGATTTAACAACGACCCTACGATACCAATTTTCTTAATCAGTTTGAAAGCCGGTGGTACAGGTTTGAACTTAACAGGTGCAGATTATGTAATTCACTATGATCCATGGTGGAACCCTGCAGTTGAAGACCAAGCAACAGACAGAGCTTACCGTATCGGTCAAAAGAAAAAAGTATTTGTATATAGACTTATTACACGTAATACAGTTGAAGAAAAAATTCAAAAACTTAAAACTATTAAAAGAAACCTTGTTGATAGCGTAATTTCTGTAGATAGAAATATTACAAAATCACTTACAATGGACGATATTCGAGAAATATTCTCTGTTGATTAATAGCGCACTAAGGCAAAAATAGATAATCGTCATTCTGAACTAATCAGAAAATATAATAGTTTCCTCGCCCCTTGTGGGACACTAGCTGAACCGGCGAAGAATGAGCCGTGTGAAACTGCGTGCCGTATGGCTGAGGGCTAGGGAGAGGGGGCACATTGAAATCGTTACCAGTTCTTCTCATTGAGAAGTGCGGGTTTCAAATATTAGTAGTAAAATAGTTGTGGAGGAATGAATTATGTGGATTGTTTATGCAATTGGCAGTGCATTGTTTGCAGCACTAACAGCAATTACAGCGAAAATAGGTATAACAAATGTAGATTCTAATCTCGGAACAGCTATAAGAACATTTATTGTTTTAATTATTACAATTGGTATTGTTATTTCGACAAAAAGTTTTCAACAAATTCCAAGCATAAGCCATAAATGTTGGATATTTTTAATAGTATCTGGAATTATGACGGGATTGTCTTGGCTTTGCTATTTCAAGGCTTTGCAAATAGGAGAAACAACAAAAGTCGTTACCATAGATAAATTTAGTTTGATTTTCGTACTATTTTTATCTTTGTTAATTTTAAAAGAACACATCACAATGAAAATGTTTTGGGCAAGTATTTTGATTACTATTGGAACGATTTTAATGGTTGTATAAAAAAAATAAAAAGCCTGCGAAGTTTTCACAGGCTTGATTTGTTTATCGAGGAATTTTTTGAGATTCTCTAAACAATTGATAATTGTATAAATCTCTAAAATCCCAATTGATATCTTGCTTAACCATTTGTGCCGGATTTCCTGCGATAATAATATTTGATTGGTTGAATTTCTTTGTCACAACACTGTTCCAACCAATTATACTATCATCTGAAACCTTTGTATTTTTACCAATTTTCACGTCTCGTCCAATCCAAACGTGATTTCCGATTTCAACACTCTTTGCAAAATTTAAAGGGTTTCCCTCTAAATCTGTAACAGTATGAGCATCTGTACACCAAATATCAACACCCCAAGAAATCATACAATCATTTCCAATATTTATTGAAGTATCGTTATTGATTAACAATAGCATTGCGCCACAAATAATCGTATTGTCACCAATATTAACTTCGCAATTGTTTGCATCTCGTGGTGTTCCTGGGATTAGGGTATCATCAACCGGTAAACCGATACAAAGTGACAACCCCGGAAGTGTCATATTTGCTCCCCCTGGGTAGATAATTTTTCCAAGATTTACTTTATTGTTTTTCCCGTGAATTGAAATTTTAAGACCTTTAATTGCCTTAAACTTTTCTACGCTTTCATATTTAATTTTGACAATATTATTTTCACCGTTAATATCAATAAAATCAACGGAATTAATCAAAACTTCACTGTTATCCGGTAATTCTAAAATAATTCTGTTACTCACTGTTTTCCTCCTTATAGAATTATTATAGAACTTGAGAGTTGCTATCAGTCAATAAAAAGTTTAAGTAATATTAAATCAAAAACGCAAAAGATTACTAATATCCGTTTCTAAGCAATTAGCAAGGTTAAGGATTTTGAGTATAGACATATTTTCTAAACCTCGTTCAATTCGGCTCAAATATTCTCTAGTCACACCTAATTTTTCAGCAAAAAATTCTTGCGTAAAACCTTTACGAATTCGTTCAGCCTTAACATTCAATCCTAATTGTTTTAGTAAATCTTTATCGTTATACATACATTACAATTCTACTATATTGACAAATTTATAGTGGTAACTTATACTATTCCGTAATGAGAACTAATAAGTTCTGATATGGGAGATAACATGACAAAGAATAATCTTTTGGAATATAAGAACAAATCCTTGCTTGACACATGTAGCCACAAAAACAAACAAATACTAGATTATGACATCGTAATCCTTGACACGGAACACAGCAATGAGATACTGAAACACGTTAAACGTGATTTATTATATTGTCATTCTGAGAGAGCATTAGCGACCGAAGAATCTCATAACTTTCTATGTTCCACCCTTGCGGGGGAACCGAAATCTTTGATTTCGAAGGGGGGTAAAATATCCCAGTGTAGTGGATTGTTACGTCACTCCGTAGTGAAAACTTCACATTTGGGCATAAATATTCCTCACAATGACATGATTTTTTATCTTCTACATGCCATTACGAGGAAAACAAGCCGAGCAGAGTGCGGAGCAGCCTGCCGAATCAATAGGCTGTCTACAGGACAAGTCGGCAGGCTCGGAGTCACGTTTAATGCGAGGCGTAGTGAACAAATTGGATATGGATTAGAACAGAGTGACGTCGTAATCTCAAACACGTCACACCAGTGTCACCCTGGATTTTGGCAAGAGTGAAGCATAGCGAAACTCGTCCTAGGAAGGGCTGCGTTGAGC
>JBNMKP010000068.1:0-8094 GCA_050874405.1 bacterium | reverse complement strand
GCATCAGAAATTTCATCAATCTTAGCTTTTCTTTCTCTCATACCCGCTGTAATGATAAATTCGTCACAACCTTTTGTAAAAACACTCATATTGTGAATTTTTTCAGGCATTACCCCAGTAACTTTTCCACCGAATGCCTTAACTTGAGAAGCACAAGCCCACATCAAGCCCAAATTACTTCCTCCATAAACGATATCATAACCATTTTGTCCAAGAAGTTTTCCGAGTTCTTTTGCATCATTATAATAAACCTCATCTAAAAAATTTGATGATGATGCAAACACGCAAACTCTTTTTACATTATTATTCATTAAACTCTCCACCTATTCTATAGTAATATGAGCAAGAAACACCAGTTCCGTGTTCTGAACAATCATTCTTTAAATCTTTTATATTCCAACCGGAACCGATAGGAGTAATTTTCCCATCTGTAAAGATATTTATGCCATAGATATCCCTCCCCCAAGTATTAGGACCTTTTTTACCGTTCATATCAAACATCATAATAAACCCCGGGTGGTAAGCATCACTATCTTTGATATCCTTAATTCCGACAATTGTTCCGCTCTTGGTATTGTACAAATTATCAAAGTAATACAAATCATTCGGTTGAACCTTTGAACTGTTCATATAGAACTGAGAATACTCTGTCACCTCATCTTCACTATTAATTCGAAGATAAGGTTTTGCCAATTTTAGCATCAACTTTTCTCTTTCAGAATTTGTTTTTGCATTGTGAAAACTCTTTATAATATTTGCATCTGCCTGAGCACTCATTGCCGTAAACGTGTAATCTACTTTATTATAAGTGTCATTCCATTTTGTTATATAAGTTGCCTCTTTTGATGTAATAAATGATGACGGCAAAAGAAGTAATATTATACCGAACACAACAAATATCGTAATTGAGTATTCAATTTTCCAAAAGCGCTTTCTCATTGGTTATTCCCTATGCCATATCTATACGTTTTTTCTCTTCTACAAGTTTGTGGTAAACCCATTCCGGAATGAAGTTCTTACCTAAAATAATCTGACCGTTCATAATATTTGGAGTATGAAAATCAGAACCACCTGTAACTATCAAACCAAGATTTTCAGCCATTGATGAGAAATATTCAACACAAGCAGGTGAATGTTTTCTGTGGTAAGCCTCAATTCCTCTCAAACCATAGTTCATAAGCTCTTTAATCAAAGGTTCAGCTATATCCAAATCGTGCGGGTGTGCAATAACAGGAACTCCGCCTGCATCATAGATAATTTCAACCGCATCAAAAGGTGTAACAGTTTTTCTTTGAACATAAACAGGTGAATCATCATGGATATATTTTGCATAAGCGTCCATAACGTTTGCTGTTCCACCTGCTGCAGTAATTGCTCTTGCAATATGCGGACGTCCAATACTTCCACCCTCTGCAACAAGTTTTTTGATATCTTCAAATTTGATTTTTATGCCCTCTTTTTTAGCAAGAAGTGCAATAATTTCTTTGGTTTGTTTAATTCTGGCTTGTTGTTGAGCTTTTAATAATTCAACAAAGTCTTTGTCTTCCGTGTTCATAAAATAGCCCAAAATATGGACTTCATTATTTTTATACAGAGTATTGATTTCTACACCTTTAATTATTTCAATCTTGTTTTCAAGGTGATTATCTTTGATATGTTTTTGGGCGACATCATAAGCTAAAACATTATCGTGATCGGTTATAGCTATTGCTTGCAACCCGACATCAATTGCTGTATCCACAATCTTTTCCGGCGAAAACACGCCGTCAGAATAGTATGTGTGAATATGTAAATCAGTCTTCATGTTCACTTTCCTTTTCTATATTATCTCTACTACAAAAAACTCTGTTTATTGAGATGGCATACCCTGTGCGGGAATCAATTTCAACTTCTACCGCATTAATTTGTGTAGTTTTGCCCTCTGCTACTTCATAACGTTCGGGAATACACGTTAAAAATCTGTTGAGTGATGTTTGATATTCCATACCAATCACTCCGTCTGATGCTCCGCAAAATCCTGCATCTGTGATGTATCCCATGTTATTTATAATACTATTATCTGCAGTTTGTACATGAGTATGAGTGCCGAAAAATGCACTAGCTCCTAACTCTGAACAAAATCTGCCAAAACAAATCTTTTCTGCTGTTGCTTCTGCGTGGAAATCAATAACAACAATTGGTGTAATTTCTTTTATTCGCTGTATTTCTTCTCTAACTATTTCCCAAGGAGAATCAACAAGGTTCATAAAAACACGACCTAAAACATTTATCACTCCAATTTTAAAATCACCCATATCAAAAATTCGACTTCCTACACCTTTTGTTCCTTTTGGATAATTTATTGGTCTAAGAAGTTTGTCTGCAGTATCGATGTAGTTATTTATATCTTTTTTATCCCAAATATGGTTTCCGCAAGTCATACAATTTATCCCGTATTCAATGAATTCCTTGTAATTCTTTTCGGTTAAACCAAAACCATGTGATGCATTTTCAATATTTGCAATAATAAAATCATAATTTTTGAAGGTTTCATTTGTTTGCAAAAAATCTTTAACCGCATTTCTTCCCGGTTTGCCTACAATATCTCCAAAAAATATGATTTTTATTATATTATTTTCTGACATTTTATTATTCCCAAATATTTTCAAGGAACAAGGCACTAATCAAATAGTGCCTTATTCACTTTAATTTTATTTTGCAATCTCTGTTGTTCTGAATTCTCGAACAACTGTTACTCTAATTTGTCCAGGGTAATCAAGTTCATTTTCAATTCGTTTAGCAACATCTCTTGCTAACTTGCCTGAAGCTAAGTCATCAAACATTTCAGCTTGAACAATAATTCTAACTTCACGGCCTGCTTGAACAGCGAATGATTGTTTGATACCCTCATAACTATTTACAATTTCTTCAATTTTTTGTAAACGTTTGATATAAATTTCAAGAGTATCACGTCTTGCTCCCGGTCTGCCTGCTGAAATTGCATCGGCAACTTTTACAAGAACGGCTTCAATTGTATTAGCGACAACATCATCGTGGTGAGCCTCGATTGCATGAATAACTTCAGGTTTTTCACCATATCTTGTTGCAAGTTCAACACCAAGTTGAATATGTGTTCCCTCTTGTGTTTGGTCAACTGCTTTACCAATATCGTGTAAAAGTCCTGCTCTTTTTGCAATTTTTTCATTAGCGCCAAGTTCAGCAGCTAACATGCCTGCAATATGTCCAACTTCTAATGAATGTTTTAAAACATTTTGACCGTAACTTGTTCTATAATACAAGCGACCAAGAGTTTTGATAAGTTCTTTATTCAAGCCCATAACACCCATTTCAAGTGCAGCATTTTCACCCTCGGACCAAATCTTTTTATCAATTTCATCTCTAGCCTTTTCAACCATTTCTTCAATTCTTACTGGGTGAATACGACCATCAACGATAAGTTTTTCTAATGCAAGTTTTGCAATTTCACGTCTTACTGGATCAAAACTTGATAATACAACTGCTTCCGGAGTATCATCAATAATTAAATCAACACCTGTTAGTGTTTCTAAAGCTCTGATATTTCTACCCTCACGCCCAATGATACGACCTTTCATTTCATCATTTGGAAGTGCTACAACTGAAACTGTTGTTTCAACAACTTGTTCAATCATACATCTTTGCATTGTTGTTGATAGAATTTCTTTTGATTTTTCTAATGCTGTTTCTTTAATTTTAGCTTCGTTTTCACGAATCAATTGCATTTGTTCTTGAGCTAAGTCATTTTTTAGTTGTTCAAGAAGAGTTCTTTTCGCATCTTCTGTTGACATTCCTGAAATTCGTTCTAGTTCTTCTGTTTGTTTTTGAACAAGTTCTGCAAGATAATCTTCTTTTTCTAAAAGTTGATCCATTTTTCTTTGAACTTGCAAATCTTTTTCAGTGTATTCTTGAATTTTATCTTCAAGCATATCTTCTCTTTTTGCTAGTTTTTGCTCTTGCCTTGCAATTTCTTGTCTGCGTTCTCTTTCCTCTTCGTTAAGTTGTTCTCTGTCTTCTTGAAGTTCCTCTACTGCTTTAATTTTAGCTTCTTTGTAAAGGATTTTTTCTCTTTCATTAAGTGCTTTTTTATCTTTTTCAATAGAATCTAAAGCACTTTTAACTTTGCTCTTTTGAACAATTAGAATAATTAGCATGACAACTACTGCCATTACCGCAACAGCTGCAATAACTAATAACAAGGTTTTTGCTTCCATAAAGTTTTTACCTTATCCTTTTCTATTTTTTTTATAATACACGCAATCTCGGGTACATGTATCCTACCCGAATGTTTTTATTCTGTTTTTATATCTAAATAAAATCTTATTGCATATATTTTCAAAAAATATTTCCTACTACATCTGGTCACATGATACCATGTAATTCAAATTTTGTATAGTAGTTCATTTTAATGATTTTTATAAAATAATTTTCTATTTTCTAAGCCCAGGGTCAGAATATGAACCGGTTGTAAGCTTAATAAATTTATAAGTCGCAGCAGGTAGAACCCCTGCAAGTAAAAAGCTTGAAATTCCTACATTTGCTAAAATATTTGCACTCTTTACAAATTTAGCTTTTCTTGCAAAATTCTCGATATTTTTTGATTGCTTTGCTTTTGTAATAAAGTTTTCAAATTCGTTTCTGAATTTGCCTAAATCTTTAATATCCACAAATTTTCTTGGGTCCCTATATCCGGATTTTAGATAACTAACTTTTCCTGTTTTTTGTGCAAATCTTGAGAATAAAGTCTGAGGATTGTTATCAATAAAATCGATTAAATCTTTTTCTGTATTAGATTTTGGAAGTTCCACTTTATTATTTTTTATTGCATTAATAAATTCCTTGTCTGCTAAAATTTTTGGATCTAAATTAACATTTATATTGAACAATTTATTTGCTATTTTATCCAAACCTTTTGCGATATAAATAGGAGTTACAAAATTCAAAATCATTGAACCAATCATTCTAAAAGCATTAGCCCAAGCTTCATCTTTATTTCTTGATGTTGAAACTCTTCCAACAGTCAAGCCACCATCAGAAATTGCCATTTTATCAACGGTTCTTAAATTTGCGATTTGAGATGTAAAACTTCCGGTAAAAGATATATTTTTTGATTCTGTTTTTTGTGGAGCTTTTTTCTCTCTAATTTTTTTAGTTAAAGCAAAATTCAATTTTGGAAGTACAAATCCCATTACAAAAGTTGGGATAATTGTTGCTGCGCAGAATTTTTTTGTCAAAAGTTTTTCAAAACTTCCCTTATTATTTTTTACTTTAATCAAATCTTGTACTGCATCTTGAACATCTCTTGCTTGTATATTTTTGAATTTATTTATATTATATTCAATTCCTTGATAAATATTTTTATTATTATTTTTTTCTGCTTTAAACAAATTCAAATTAACACTAGGATTAAAACCTCTTTTGGAGATAAATTTATTTGCAAAATATTCAACCATTGGAATTCCGCCAAGCCAAATTCCAGATGTTGCGTATTCATCAATGATTTTTTCTCGAGTGGCATCATTTGCTATTTCTTTTGATTCTTTTAGATTTTCTTTTCTTGCAATAAGTATTTTTGACGGAGCTTCAATACAACAATCTCTTACAAGTAGGGGGTAAATACTGCTATTATTACCAATAGCTGAAATTATATTTGTAACTATCATAAATTTTTTCCTCAATTCTTTACTAAAAAACAACTTCTATTCGCTTTTGGGATTCCTGAAGAAGTTGTTAAAAGAATTGAAATTATTTTATATTTACAAGCGCATCACCAATTCTACAACCTCTTCAGGTCGATATGAATATGATGTTGATGATGTTTTTGTAAAAAGTTTTTCATAATTTTTTTCTCTGTACTTGTCTATTATATGGATAAATATTCTAAAAAGTCAAATATTTTAGTGAATGGAGAGAAGTGAATAGTGAATGGTCGACTATACTATTATGCAACGTGACGGGGTCATCTCCGGCACATTAATAATTATCCAATATTTTGTCTATCAATTTCAGCTATTCTATCAGCTTTTGCGGCACGTTTTTTATTGGCACAATGGTCAAGAGTTCTACCGATTAACAAATCAATAACAACAGCATTTGCAATACCTAACCCCAACAAAATAGATTTAGCTTTAGGAGGTAATTCAATTTTTGCGAACTTTTCCGCTGTTTTAGTAAACATTCGAACACTTGAAAAAGCATTTGCAATGTTGATTGCTTTAGTATTCTTTGTTAATTTAGGAACAATATAAGGAACGGAAGTCGTTGCAAGTGTATATGCAAGTAAAGTTGAAGTATTTGCATTTGTTGCTTTGTAAGAATTTCCATTTTTACTTTTTGCTTCATAACCCCAAGGACTTATCTTTGAAATATTCATTTGTCACTCCTAAATTTTTCTTAATTTTATAATAACCGTAAATATAATTTATTGCTATTTTAAAGTGTTTCTTTAAGAATTTTTAACTTTTCGACATTATCTGTCATAAATAAAATTGTTTTATCTTTTGAAGTTTCGCCCTTTAATATCTTTATTGAAGTTTTGGGTATTTTAAAATTCTTAGACAAAAATTCAACGAGAGCCTTGTTCGCTTTTCCATCAATAGGTAATGCCGTAATTTTTATTTTTGTAATTTCACCATCTTTGATTATCTCGTTTTTCTTTGCATTTGGAGATATTCTGATAGTCGCAATTATTCCGTCATTTGTTTCTTTTAACATATTCAAATTGTAGCATAAATAACTATCTAATATCTTTATATGAAATTTTTTAATTCCTCTTGCTAATTAATATTATAATCTGTATCATAAATCTATTATGTCAGATTTAGAAACGTTTAAAGAAATTAAAGAATTATTGATTGCTCAAAAGCATTCTCAAGAAGATATTGAACAGGTTGAAAAAGCCTATAGGTTTGCAAAAAAACTTCACGATGGTCAATTTAGAGCATCTGGAGAGCCATATATTATTCACCCAGTTGAAGTTGCGAAAATTCTTGCAGGTCTTGAAGTTGACACTCACACATTGATTGCAGCATTTTTGCACGATGTTTTAGAAGATACTGATACTAAACCGGAAACAATTGAAGAACTTTTCGGGAGTGATGTTCTAAACCTTGTTCAAGGGGTTACAAAACTAGGAAAATTACAATTTAAATCCAAAGAAGAACGACAAGCAGAAAACTTTAGACGTTTGTTTATTGCAATGGCAAATGATATTCGAGTAATTTTCTTGAAACTTGCAGATAGACTCCATAATATGAGAACTTTGAACTTTATGGAACCTGAAAAACAAAAGAAAATTGCAAAAGAAACTCTTGATATTTTCGCACCTCTTGCAAACCGTTTAGGTATCTATAAAATCAAAGCAGAATTAGAAGATTTATCACTTCGTTATTTAGAACCTGAAAAGTATTATGAAATAGCTCAATTAGTTGCACAAACTAAAGCTGACAGAGAAGAAACCGTAAATCTTTTAATTGATAAAATTTCAAAAGATGTTCAAAAAAACGGAATCAACGCTCAAATCACAGGAAGAGCAAAACATTACTACAGTATCTATGCTAAAATGAAACGTCAAAATATCGCATTCAATGACTTGTACGATATTACGGCTGTTAGAGTTATCGTTGACACAGTAAAAGAATGTTATGAAGTTTTAGGTTTAATTCACTCACAATTCAAACCTATCCCAGGGAGATTTAAAGATTACATTGCAATGCCAAAAGGTAATATGTATCAATCATTGCACACTTCTGTAATCGGACCTCGTTCAAAACCTTTGGAAGTTCAAATCAGAACGTGGAAGATGCACCAAGTAGCAGAATATGGTATTGCTGCGCACTGGAGATATAAAGAAAAAGGCTCACAAAAAGCAGACAATGCATCAGATATGAAATTCTCTTGGATGCATAAACTTGTTGAATATGACAAGGAAATGAAAAATGCAGAAGACTATGTGAAAAGTGTAAAACTTGACTTGTTCTCAGACCAAGTTTTTGCATTCACTCCAAATGGTGACGTTTTAGATTTACCAAAAGATGCAACTCCTGTTGATTTTTCATACAGAATTCACTCAGATGTAGG
>JBNMKP010000067.1:0-8192 GCA_050874405.1 bacterium | reverse complement strand
GGATAAGAGATACATCAAGGGTTGCAGCTCAAATCGTTACTGGTATTGGTTTTATCGGTGCTGGTACAGTCCTTAGAAATGGGCCTATCGTTTTAGGATTAACAACAGCAGCAACTTTGTGGATTGCCGCAAGTATCGGTATGGCATGCGGCGCCGGAATGTACGAAATTGCTTTTGCAGGAACTCTTTTATCAATTCTTACACTCGTATCAATCAGAGTTTTCGAAAGAAAAGTTATTCCAAACAGCATCAAACGAACAAAAAGAATTAAAATCGCAATAATTTGCAAAAATGAAATAGCTAAAAAAATTCACGAATTCATTATCGGCAAATATCAAGAAATCAGAGAATTAACCGAAAAGAAAATGAATGCAGATGAAAATAATACAAAAATAACTTGTATCATAGATATTATTACGAAAAAGCCTGTCAAAGATTTGTATAAAGCCTTTCAGGAATTTGACGGGATAGAATCAATATCAATTCAAGAGTACAATGAATAGGGATAACTGCTTTACATTGTACCTGTTTTAAGCTAATATAATATGAAGAGAAATAATATTTAGTTTAAGGGAGAAAGAAGTTGAAATATAAACGTATTTTGCTAAAAATAAGCGGAGAAGCATTACTTGGAGATCAACAATTCGGAATTGACCAAGCTCCGGTAAAAATGATTGCAAATGAAATTAAAAAAGCACTAGAAATGGGAGCTGAAGTGGCAGTCGTTGTTGGTGGCGGAAACATTTTCAGAGGAATGAAAAACAGTGCAAAACTCGGAATGGATCAAGCATCAGGAGATTATGTAGGAATGCTTGCAACCGTAATGAATGCAATAGCTTTGCAAAGTGCGTTAACCCAAATTGATGTTCCATGCAGAGTTCAAACAGCAATTACAATGAATCAAATTGCTGAACCATATATTCGTCATAGAGCAATCAGACATCTTGAAAAAGGTAGAGTTGTAATATTTGCCGCAGGAACAGGAAATCCATTCTTCACTACAGATACAGCTGCAGCTTTAAGAGCTTCAGAAATCAATGCTCAAGCAATGCTTATGGCTAAAAATGGTGTAGACGGTGTTTATACAGATGACCCGAATACTAATCCGGAAGCTAAAAAACTTGAAAAAATCACCTATGACGACATCATCAAAAACGGATTAAAAGTTATGGATACATCAGCTTGCGCATTATGTAAACAAAATAATATTCCAATTGTTGTATTTGATTTCAAAAAACAAGACGGAATTAAAGAAATCCTTAGCGGAAAAGAAATCGGAACATATATTAACTAGTTAAATATACGAAAGAGGTAAAAAATGTCAGAAGCTTTAGAAGAATTATTTTTATTCGGCGAAGAAAAGATGGAAAAAACAGTTGCCCAACTTCAAAAAGAATTTGGAACAATTCGTTCAGGTCGTGCTAACCCTGGAATTTTAGACAGAGTAATGGTTGAATACTATGGAGCTCCGACTCCTCTAAGACAAATGTCACAAGTATCAGTTCAAGATGGTACAACTCTTGTTATCACACCTTATGACAAAACTGTTATGAAAGAAATTGAAAAAGCGATTATCAAAGCTGAAATCGGAATTACGCCAAACAGTGATGGTATTTGTATTAGACTTCCTTTCCCTCCTCTAACAGAAGATAGAAGAAGAGAAATTGCTAAAGATGTAAAAAAACTTGGCGAAGATGCTAAAGTTGCAGTTAGAAATATCAGAAGAGATATGACTGACGGTTTAAAGAAAATTGAAAAAAGTGAAAATCTTCCAGAAGATATGGTGAAAGATAATCAAGATAAAATTCAAAAATTAACAGATAAATATACTGCAAATATTGATAGTGCAGTTGCAGTAAAAGAAAAAGAGGTTATGACAGTATAATGATTGATTTAGGCTTGAATAAAAATGCAACCAGAATGTTGACAGGTTTTATAATGGGAACCATTGTAATGCTTTGCATTATGTGGGGTGATATAGCATTATTGTGTATGCTTGCGGTTATGTTAATTGCAGGCTCGAGAGAGTACGTAAAAATGCTTAATCACAAAGGTTTTTATCCAAGCCTTAAAGTCATTTATTTTACGGAAGCAATTCTTGCTACTGTAGTTTATTTTAAAAGATTTGACCTTGTCGCAATAACATTAACTATTTGCGCTATGGCATCTTTTATGTGGGTTTTATTCAGAGGACGCCAACCATATATCGCAAACGTTGCAACAACCTTACTCGGTATGGTTTATTGCGGTTGGTTTCCACTTCATTTAATCTTTTTAAGAGATTTATCTTGTCCTAGATATGATAGCGGACTCGGATTTGTTGTATTAATGTTCACCTCAATATTATTAACAGATGTAGGTTGCTATTATATTGGTACAAAATTTGGGAAACGTAAACTTGCACCTGTAATTAGTCCAAACAAAACAATTGAGGGTTCAATGGGCGGAATATTTTTCGCAATTCTTGGCGCTCTAATTATCGGATACTTTATAGATTTACAATGGTACTTGTCAATATTTGCAGGTCTTATTTGTACAGTATTTGCACAAATCGGTGACCTTTGCGAATCTTTAATCAAACGAGATGCAGGGGTTAAAGATTCCGGAACAAGTCTTCCTGGACACGGGGGATTTTTGGATAGAACAGACAGTTTTATTCTAACAATTCCAATTATGTATTACTTCTGTAAATGTTTCATCTTCCACACAGAATGGATTCAAACATTAGTTCACGCAGTGAAAGGATTATTCTAATGGTTTCATCTGTAGCTGAGATTTTTGGAATAGAAACAATTACACCGGAATATTACGAACATGCATTAACTCATTCATCTTTTACAAAAGAAAAAAATCTTCCATATACTCAATGTTATGAAAGATTGGAGTTTTTGGGTGATGCTGTTTTAAAATTAACAATTTCAGATGTATTATTCAAAATGTATCCGGACTACCAAGAGGGTGAATTATCTAAAATTAGAAGTATTATAGTTTCTGATAATACGCTTGCTGATATTTCAAAGAAAAATGGACTTCAAGACTTAATTATAATGAGCAAACACGAAGAGAAACAAGGTTGCAGAAAACTAAATTCAATTTGTGCTTGCGCTTTTGAGGCAACTCTTGGAGCTTATTACCTCGATGGAAAATATAACGAACTTGAAAAATACATTGAAAAAACATTCAAGCCATATATAATTGATGTTAAAGACCATTTTGAGAAATTCAATGCCAAAGCTGTTTTGCAAGAATACACCCAAGGCAAAACAAAGAATACACCTGTTTATACAGTAATTCGAGAAATTGGTCCTGAACATAAAAAAGAATTTGAAGTTGAAGTTAAATATAATGAAGAAGTACTTGCAATAGAAAAAGGGTTAACCAAAAAAGAAGCAGAACAAAAATGCGCTTATTCTGCATGCAAAAAACTGGGGATTATTTAAAATGTCAAAAATAATTGTTTCACCATCAATACTTTCTGCAGATTTCGCAAATTTAGAACGAGATATAAAAAAGGTAGAAACAAATGGAGCTGACTGGATTCATGTCGATGTAATGGACGGGCATTTCGTACCAAATATCACTATTGGAATTCCAGTTGTAAAATCAATTAGAAAAGTCACAAAACTTCCGCTTGATGTTCATTTAATGATTGATAACCCAGAAAAATATATTGAAGATTTTGCGAGTGCAGGAGCAGATATAATTACTTTTCATTACGAAGCAATAAAAAATAATTACCCAGAAAATTATAAAGAAAAAATAATTGAACTAATAAATAAAATTAAATCAATGAATGTTAAAGCGGGAATATCAATCAAGCCTAAAACGTCCCCTCGTGAAATTATAGATTTCTTGTCAAATGTTGATTTAGTTTTAGTTATGACCGTAGAACCGGGGTTTGGCGGACAAAAGTTTATGGCTGATTGTGCAGAAAAAATTCCGACAATTAAAGAAAACAGCTCGAATGATTTAATAATCCAAGTTGATGGCGGAATAAACGATGAAACTGCAAAGATTTGTACAAAACTAGGAGCAACTTCACTTGTTGCAGGAAGTTTCATTTATAAAGCTGACAATATCAAAAAAGCTATCGAGTCACTAAAAGATTAAGCATTTAGACTTTCGCCTTTACGAACTTTTCGTTTCAATATCTCATTTATATCAGTGTTTAATTTATCCTTATCATCTGTTCCGTCATTTTCAGATGTCTTAATCGTTTTTTCAGATTCTTTAACTTCACCATCTTGGGCATATTTGTTCTCTTTATTAGACAAGGAAGCACTTGGAACACCGGTCTTATCAGAAACTTGACCTTTATAAGAAGCAGCACTTGATTTGTTTTCAGAATTTACCGACTCAGCCTGCAATTGAGTATCAGCAGTAATTCCGGCTTGATTAACTGCATCACCACCTGCTTGAACAGCTTGTTTTCCTGCAATATAATCTGCAATTCTAAATAATGGGAAACCTTTTATAGATGTTAACAGGTCATTTCCAATACCGATTGTTTCAGAGCCAAAATCCTGAGCGGATAATATTGAACCTGTTTGAGCTTTGATTGTAGAATCAAATTGATTGAATTCAGATTCTGATACTGAAATTGAAGTTTGTCCGGCATTGCCATATTCTTGTAATTGTTGTTGAAGTTTATTTATCTTAGAAAGAGATGATACATCACTCTTATCAGAATTTATTTTATCAACTTCACTACGCAATTCCGATTGAGCCGCATCAGCTTTTGACAAAAGTTCAGACATATAATTTTCGAGATTTTGAATTTCATCTACAGATTGTGCTTGAACAGAAGAAATTATAGATGCAGATTCTGCAGCAGCTTTTGTATTTTCCTTGCTGTCACCGGTAAATATTTTTGCTTGATTGCGCAAACTTACATTTGCATTTTGCAATTCTTCTCTCTTTGTTTGCGCTGCACTTTTATCTTGTGGAACAGTCGTAGAATCAGTCGAATTTGTTTCATTTTGCTCTTCCTTAGTAATATCAGGAGGAGTTGAAGTTTCAGACAGTTCTACACCGACCAAAGAATTATCTACAACTTTTGAATCTTCTGTCTTTTTGTCAGTTGTTTGAGTTGTTGATTGAGCCATTTCATAAGTAGTTTCATCATTTGTACCTAAAGTCGCACGAAAATCTTGCGCCCATTGTAGATACACTGATGGCACATCAACACCTTGTCTTTCATATTTTATAATTTGTTTTGCCGTTAAGTTCCGCCAATCAATTTGACGAGGTGAAACAGCACTTATTCTTGCAACGTCCATAGTACGTCCTTGTTTTTCTTATATTTAATTATTCGGATAACACAACAGAAAACTTTAAAAATCAGAGAAAATATTAACAAAAGTTAAAGCTTTCATTCAATTAAATGATACCTTTTTTGAAAAATATTGTATAATATTAGGACAAGAAAAGTGAGGATTTTATAATGACCTACGAAGAATTAATGGAAAAAGCAATAGAAGTTTCAAAAAACGCATACGTTCCGTTCTCAAAATTTCCGGTAGGGGCTTGTGTTCTAACCGAAAATGGAAAAACTTTCTGCGGTTGTAATTTTGAAAACTCTAGCTATGGATTAACAATATGTGCCGAAAGAAATGCAATAGGTTCAGCTATTGCAGCAGGCGAAAGAAAAATAACAGCTATCGCAATCTACTCTCCACTTATGGATAAATGCATGCCATGTGGAGCTTGCAGACAAGTTATTGCAGAATTTACAGACCCTGATGCTGTCGTTTTACAAAAAATTGGTGATGAAGTGAAACCTTATACAATAAAAGAACTTCTTCCGGAGGCTTTCTTATTATAAAATGTATATCTTTGAACTTATTTTCAATGCATTCAAAAAGAAGAATCAACCGATTTCAACCTACAATCCAGTAGATACAGACGGAACAGAACTTGAAGAAAATTCTGAAGATTGTGAACATCTTTTTATGCCTTTGGATTCATCAAATGAATATTTTGCTTGTAAATATTGCGGATTAGTTGTCCATAAAAGCAAACTCAAAAACAAAAACATTTTTGAAAATAAATCTTTTTAATAGATATTTGGAGAATTTAAAAGCTCTTCTTCTTTATTAAATTACAAAAGAAGGAGGGCTTTTATGTCTAAAAATCTAGGCGAAATCATCAATAACATTATGGAAGAAAATTCCACACACAAAGTTTTGATATTAACAAATCATTTGCAAATCCGAGGAACTATCCACGATTATAAAGAACAATGCGAAAATTGCCACGACTGTATTATTTCATTAAGAGATGCAAAAATCGCACGAATTGAAGAACTTTGCGGCTGTAACAACAACGACTGTGAATGCAGTATTCCATATTTTGCAGAATACAGTTGGTTTAATATTTCAGCAAATGCAATTGTTGGTTTTAGTATTATTAAATAGAAGAAACGGCGATTTCAAAAATTTGAAATCGCCGTCTTTAATCTTTATTGTAAAATCTTACACTTTTCTCTTACGAGCAGCTTCAGATTTGTGTTTTCTTTTAACGCTTGGTTTTTCATATCTTTCACGTTTTTTAACTTCAGATAGAATACCGGCTTTTTGAATTTTTTTCTTGAAACGTCTTAAAGCGCTTTCAATACTTTCGTTTTCGCCAACTTTAACTTCTGCCATTTATATTTTCACCACCTTTATAGCTTAATTTATGTATCTAGTATATTATAAAACCCGAAAAATATCAACTTTTGCGGGTTTTGTTAAGTTTTTTGAAGCGACACAAACATTACCAAGGATAGCTTTTATCAATATTCCAACCTGCACGTTTTATTTTTTCAGCACAACAATAACCGTTTGAAGTCATTGTACCCTTTGCTGAACATTGACTATTGATATCATCTAAATCGTTTCCGGAACAAAATGGAACAACCACACCACCTTTTACATCATCATTTACTCTTGATAATATAAAAACATCTTTTCCAACCATATTCGGCTTTTTAGGTCCATTCAAATCCACAAAAATTTCACCGGAACTATTATCCGCCGTTCCTCCGGCAACTCTTATATTATAAAAAATACCATCAGTTGTTATAAATGCCGTTCCCATATTATTTGGCACAACCATTGGTCTATTTGTATAATTTAGAGTATCAAACGAATCTCTATCGTACCCGCAAGTTGCATAACTATCACAATACATGTGAACTTTTATATATGGCGCCCAAAATTTCTTAAAATATTCTTCTGCGCCCATATCCAAAGACTCTTGCGCACTAGCTTCTCCAACATCATCATAAGCTAATCGATAAGCTTGGTTCAGAACAGAAATTGCTCTTTGTAATTTCACAACTGTTTGTTTTTTCTGGTGATTAGTTATTAACGTCGGAATTGTTAATGCTGCAACTATACCAATTATGCCAAGGGTGATTAGAACCTCCGCTAAGGTAAAGGCAAGTTTAGCCTTTGTTGGTGGCATAGCTACGTGCGTAGCACCTTCTACTAAGGTGAAAGCGAGTTTCTTTTTAGGCAATAGGGCATTAAGGGAATAAGGCAATAAGTTCTTTACATCTTTATAGTCCTTTTTATCATTTGAACTATTATTAATTGTCATTCCGAAGTCGTTTCGGAATCCCTTTAACTTTTGAGCACCTGAAACTTTTTCAGGGTCACAATTGTGTATGGAATTCTGTTCTATTACTATTTCTTGAAGAATTATTCCCATTGTTTCAAACATTCTTATTCCTTTCTTTTTCAAATTCCACTAGAATTTTATGTGCGGTATTTATCACAGAATAATTATATTATACACGTATAATCAAAATATGCAAGATGAGAATATTTACAACCAAAAATTGGCAAAAAAAATTCGAGAATTAAGAATTAAAAATAAATATTCTCAAGAATACCTTGCAGAATTAATTGACCGCACAAGAGAACACGTAAACAGGCTTGAAAAAGGTCGAGAAACAATAGGATTCCCAACTTTTATAAGACTTGCTCAAATATTTAATGTTTCACTTGATGAACTCGCTGGTTTTGAATACTCTAAAGAGTCCAAATAAGATTTACAACTTCCTCTAAAGAATAAATATTCTGTTGAACAAAGAATTTTTTACCAGACTGTTCTTTTACATAGTCAAGATTTTTGCCATCTAAAAAATCTTCTGTATAAGGTCGTAGCATTACAGTCGGAATGACAACAACATCACAATCGACATC
>JBNMKP010000066.1:0-8212 GCA_050874405.1 bacterium | reverse complement strand
GAAGAAAAAGTTTCAAAAGAAACAATAGATAAATTTTACGCAATGGTAAAACCGGTGAATGCAAATAACCGTTGGTATGATAAAGACCCTGTTATTTCCAGAACAGTTGAAATTTTAAGAATTGTTCCGCCGGAAGCTCAAAGAATTTGTGCTCAGAATTTTATTAGAACATTAAAAGAAATGGGCATAAATTATGAAAGCCAGAATGTAAAAATTTAAGTAAAAGGTTAGATTGTAGTAGAAGAACTCTTAGCAAATAAGGGTTCTTTTTTTTATATTTTTTTTCATAAAAAAAGACTCTCTGAAAAATATTCGAAGAGTCTTTTTTAAATTTAATTATAAAAACTATTTAGTTTTTTTATCTTTTTTGATTTTATCAGCTGCTCCATTTGAAATATCATTTACTTGTTTATGCAATTTTTTGCTGATTGTTTCCGGATTGTATCTGTCGTCCAAGAATTCAATTTTTGATTTTTTCTTAGCTGCTTCTGTCAAATTATCAAGAGCTTTAATTTGTTGTTCATTTGTTAAATAATCTTTGATATCAGATTTAACTTTTTCATAAGGCATAACACCTGCTGCACGTCTGTCTGTAACAAAGATAATGTGGTAACCGAATTGAGTTTTAACAACGTTAGAAACTGTATTTGGTTTTGCTTCGAAAGCTGCTTTTGCAAATTCAGAAACCATTCTGTCTTTAGCAAAGAAACCCAAATCTCCGCCTTGTTTTGCAGATTCTGTATCTTCTGAATATTTTTTAGCATAAGCTGGGAATTTAGAACTATCAGCTTGTAATTCTTTAGCTAACTTTTCAGCTTCAGCTTTTTTATCAGCCATAACTTTTTCTACTTGAGCTTTAAGTTCATCATCGCTCAATTTCTTTTTAGATTTTGTTGTAATTTCTTCCATAATTTGATTTGGATTTGCTGCAATCAAAATATGAGAAGCTCTTACTTGTTCATTGTGTTTGAATTTATCAAGGTTTTTGTTGTAGAAGTTTTTGCAATCTGCATCTGAAACTTTTATTTTTCCTGCAGAATTAGCTAACTTTTGCATTTTTACTTGGTTTTTAACATCTTCTTTAAATTCACCAACTGAAACATCATTTTGTTTCAATACTTGCATCAATTGATCTCTGCCACCCATTTTGTCCATGATTTTTTTGATAGCTTGGTCAACATCTTTGCTTGTAACTTTGATGCCTCTAGCTTTTGCTTCTTGGTTAAGAATTTCTTGAATAATCAATTGGTTGATAACTCTTTGTTCTGTCATCAAGTATAAGAAACCGTCTTTGTTTCCTTTCATATCGCCCATTTTTGCAAATGGAGATTGTGCAATTTGTTTATCCATCAATTTGTCATAATCACCTTGTGTGATTGCGCTGTCATTGATTTTGATAATTGCTTTTTGATCTTTAATTCCGCAACCAGTAAATAGTAATGCTGATAAAAGCATAGTTGCCATTATTTTTGAAGCTTTCATTGAAATCTCTCCTCTTTCACTAATATTCATAACTAACCTTGTGTATATAATAAAACAAATCCGTTAAAAAGTTAAATACTTCATTAAAATTTACATACGAAGTGTTTAAAATCAAGATAGAAGTACCTTCTTGGCATGATGTTGGTGCGATTGTAAATTTGATTTTTTTAGAAAGATTTAACGGTAAAACTTTTTGTACCAAATTCCATTCTGCTTTTGAATATGGGGTGTAAATTCTAATTGTATTTCCTGCTTCTCGAATTGCAGCAATTTTGATTTCTGTAGCAGAAAGTCTTAATCTTATTAGTTTAATAAGATTTTCAACACATTCCGGAGGTTTTGCAAATCTGTCTTGCCATTCTTCAACAATGTAATCAAGTTCTGTCGAACTTTTAACATCAGCCAAACGTTTATATTCAATCATTTTTTGGTCAGTTGAACCCACCCACTCATCTGGAATATATGCTGTTACGTTTATGTCTACAATTGTTGGATTTGTTTTTTCAACTTTCTCTCCTTGAAGTTCTTGAACGGTTTCTTCCAAAAGTTCGCAATATGTGTCAAAACCGACATTTATCATGTGCCCGTGTTGTTTTGTTCCTAAAATATTTCCAACTCCTCGAATTTCTACATCTCGAAGTGCAATTTGATAACCACTGCCAAGTGTTGTAAATTCTTTGATAGCTTTTAATCTGTGCATTGCTTCTTTGGTAATTTCTTTACTTTTTTTGTAGAAACAATAGCAATATGCTTGTCTTTGCGACCTTCCTACACGACCTCTAAGTTGATAAAGTTGAGCAAGCCCAAACCTATCTGCATCGTGAATAATCATTGTGTTTGCGTTTGGAATATCAATACCGTTTTCAATAATTGTTGTTGCAAGCAAAATATCATATTCTTGGTTTGCGAAATCAACAATAACTTCTTCTAATTCTTTTTCGTCCATTTGTCCGTGACCAATTGCAATTCTGGCGTTTGGTACAATTTTTTGTAATTGATTTTTGAATTCTTGTATTGTTTCAACACGGTTATACAAGTAAAAAACTTGTCCCTCTCTATCCAGTTCATGGTTTATGGCATTTTTAACCATTGTTTCGTTCCATTCACCAACATAAGTTTTAATTGGTAAACGGTTTTTAGGAGGGGTGTTAATTATGGACATATCTTTGATTCCTGACAAAGACATGTATAAAGTTCTTGGAATTGGTGTTGCTGACATTGAAAGAATGTCAATATTTTCTCTCAATTGTTTCAATTTTTCTTTATGTCGAACACCAAACCTATGTTCTTCATCAATTACTAAAAGTCCTAAATCTTTAAACTCAATTCCTTCTTGCAAAAGTCTGTGAGTTCCTACAACAACGTCACATTTTCCTGTTGCAAGATTTTTGATTGTTTCTTTTTGTTCTTTGTGAGTTCTAAATCTTGATAACAATTCAACATCAACACCGAATGGTTTAAATCTTTCTGAAATTGTTTGATAGTGTTGCAATGCAAGAATTGTTGTTGGAACTACAACAGCGACTTGTTTGCCCGAAGTCACGGCCTTGAAGATTGCACGCATAGCAACTTCTGTTTTTCCAAAACCAACATCACCACAAATAAGTCTATCCATTGGTTGTGGTGATTCCATATCTTTTTTAACTTGTTCAATTGCTTTTAATTGGTCAGGAGTTTCAACAAATTCAAAAGCTTCTTCCATTTCGATTTGCCAAGTCGTATCAGGCAAAAATTGAATTCCCTCTTGCATTTTTCGTCTTGCATATAGTCTAAGCAAATCATAAGCAACAACTTCGACTGCTTTTTTAACTTTTGCTTTCGTGTTTTCCCAATCTCGACCACCCATTTTGGATAGTTTTGGTTTGACAGAACCTGAACCTCTATATCTGCAAAGTAAATTTATTTGTTCTGCCGGAATATGAAGTCTGTCTTTATTTGCGTATTCAATTGTCAGGTAATCTTTTAATTGTCCATCGATTTCTTGTTTTGAAAGCCCTTTATAGATACCTAAACCGTGGATTGTGTGGACTACATACTCTCCGACTTTTATGTCATTTATGTTTTCAATAAATTCAGGTTTTTCTTTATAATAAGATTTTTTTGTTGAGGTAATTTCTTTTGAACGTTTGTTGAAAAGTTCTCTATCTGTGAATACGATTGTTTTAAAATCTTCTAAAATACAACCACCACAGACTATACTGTCAGAGTATTCAACATTAAAAATCTCTTTGTCTGTTAATATTTCTTTTACTCTTTCTGGGTAATCAGTTGCCATAATGATTTTGTAGTCATTATGTTCTTTAATAAAAGATGAAATATTATCAAAATCAGCCTCAAAATTTCTCAATGGTTGAGCATTAAATTCTATCAAATCACCCATATTTCCATCAATAAAATTGTTAAATCCAATTTTGATAAAATAAGATGTTTGTCTTAAAAACTCTTCAAAAGTAAAATGATTTTTTCCCTCAATTTGTTTTATAAGACCTAGTTTTAAGTTTTCTTGTAATTGTTTTTCTAAATTGTCATTTAAAAATTCATATTTTGAATAAATTTCTGTTGTTTCATCAAATACAATTGTGTAATCCTTAAAATAGTCTAAAATTCCAACTAAATTTTTGTTGAAGTAATTTTGGTAAACTTCAATTCCCTCAAAATAATTTTCTTCTGGAATTTCGTCTTCATCAAAAGAATTGTCATCTTTTTGTTGAAGAGATTTGACCATTTCTTCTTGTGCTGATGTGATGAATTTATAAATTGGTAAGATTTTTACTTCTTTAATTTTTTCAATAGATTTTTGGGTTTCGTTATCAAAATATCTTATATCGACAACTTCATCACCCCAAAGTTCAATTCTTACAGGGTCTTTGTCAAGAGAAAAAATATCTGCAATATCTCCTCTTATACTAAATTCAGAGATATCATTTACCATTGTTGCCTTTTTATACCCTAATGCAACAAGTTTTTTTGATAGTTTTTTTAAATCAATAGTATCGCCAATTTTGATTTTTAAACTATTTTTTTTGAAAAAGTCTTCATTCGGAAACTTTTCTAAAAAAGCTTTGACAGGACAAATTACAATATTTGGTTTTTGGTGAAGAATTCTGATTTGTTCGGAATAGTCATACAAATTAGGCGTGATTGTTTCGTACATTGAAATATTTTGGAACGGCATAATACTGCTATTTATTTCAAATGCAGTATTTAAATCACTTTGATATTTTAATGCATTTTGTTCGGTTGATGTTATGAATAGTACTTTTTTCTTTGAATAACTACTGATTTTTGATAGCAAGAAAATTCTCAACAAAGAAGTTAAACCGGTAACGGCAAAAGATTTGTCATCTTTTGTTCTTATTCTAAATTCTTCATAACTCTCTGTAATATTATCTGTATTTATATTAAGCATACCAAATATTATAGCCAAAGAAACGAAAAAAGAAATACTTCACCCTCTTGACAAAACAGAAAAAATATTTTAATATATACCTATACCCCGTGGGGGTATTAAGATAATAAATTAACATAAGACAAAAAATAATAACAAAGGAGGTTTATGATGAAAAAAGTTATTACAAGTTTATGTTTATTAAGTGCATTGTTTTTAACATCAGGTGCTGTATTTGCAGCTGATTGCAATTGTGGTTGCGCTTCTCAAAAATGTAACTGTTCAAAAAATTGCGATTGTGGTTGTCAAAAAATTAAATGCAATTGTGAAGAAGAATGCAATTGCCCAGAAAATTGTGATTGTAAAAAGCAAGATTGCAATTGTCAAACTAAGAAATTTAGACTTTTTAAAAGAACAAAATGTAATTGCAACAAGTAGATAATAATAAATTTTTGGGAAATGTTTTATTCTTAGTAGTAAGACATTTCCCTTATAAAAGTAGGAGTTTAACTTATGCAAGCTGATAAAACAAAAATTATTCGTTTATTAAAGACTGTCAGAGGACAAATTGACGGACTTATCAAAATGGTTGAAGACAATAGATATTGTATTGATATCAGTACTCAAGTTATTGCAAGTCAATCACTTCTAAAGAAAATAAATTTTGAAATATTAAAAGCTCATTTTTCTCACTGTGTGGCACAATCTTTTGAATTAGGCACAAAAGAGGATAAGGAAGCTAAAAAAGCTGAAATGATTAGCATTTTGGATAAGCTTTTAAAATAATTTATGCTTCTTTATGTTTTTTGAATAAGAACAACAATGGAATAAGTATTAAACAAAGAACACCAAAAATTCTGAATGAATCCATGAATGCCCAAAGGTTAGCTTGTTTAATGAGTGTTCCATATTGAGAATATTCAGCCATGTGGTTTGCAACAGAGATATGTGTATATTTTGCAAGAGCAGCAGTTGTTGTTTGAACTCTTTCAACAAATACAGGATTTAAGTCACTCAATTTGCCAACCATCATATATTGGTGCATTTGAGCAAATCTTGTAAGCATTGTTGCTACAAGTGATGTTCCTACTGCACTACCAATATTTTTTAACAAGTTTTGAAGTCCGCTGGCATTTGTCATTTGTTGGTTAGAAATAGTTTCCATTGACAAGTTTATTATCGGAACCATTGAAAGTCCCATGCCTAAACCCATTATGTAGTTTGGAATCATAATATTCATACTTGCGATTTGTAAGTTCAAGAAACCAAAAACCAAACCTGCTGTGCCTAGTAAAGCTAAACCAATACAAACGAGCATTCGTTTATCGACTTTATCTGCAATCAAGGCACAAATTACCATTGCGGTCATACTTCCTAGTCCTCGAGGCATCATTGAAAATCCACTTAAAAATGCCGTATAACCCATCATACTTTGCAAAAATTGTGGCAAAATTGCAAGAGAAGCATACAATACCGCTTGCATTATGACCTGAATAAATGTACCTATGATAAAGTTTCTATCTTTGAATACGGATAAATCAACAAGGGTATTTTTTCTAACAATTTGAGAGCTGAAGAAGCAAATACCGGAAAGACAAGAAACACCAAAAATCCAACGAATCCAAGTTGCATTGAACCAGTCAGCATTGTTTCCTTTATCAAAGAATACTTGCAAGCACAATAACCAAATTGTCAAGAATAAAAATCCTAATCCGTCCATCTTAACACCTTTTTGACGTTGTGAATATGGAGGATTGAATAACATTTTTTTAGAAAGAATTGCTGCTAAACAACCAAAAGGTACGTTAATGAAGAAAATCCACGGCCAAGACCAGTTATCGGTAATCCAACCGCCTAAAACAGGTCCGACAATTGGGGCAATAATTACACCCATACCAAATACAGCCATTGCTGTACCACGTTTTTCTTTAGGGAAACTTTCCATCATAAGTGCTTGCGAAATCGGAACAATTCCGCCACCACCTGCACCTTGCAATACTCTGAAAATTACCATTTCACCTAAATCTCTTGCCATACCGCAAAGCATAGATGCAATAGTAAACATCATAATACTTATTATATAGAAATTTTTTCTTCCGAAAAATTTACTAAAGAAATCTACAGATGGAATAATAATACCACTTGCAATCAAGTAACTGGTCAAAATCCACATACTTTCATCACGGGTAGCTGAGAAACTTCCTGCCATGTGTGGAAGTGCTACGTTTGCAATTGTTCCGTCTATTACATATATAAAAACTGCTAATAATGTCGGAATTGCGGAAATCCAAGGATTTTTTGGAAGATATTTTTCATCATCGTCCATTTGTGCAACATTTTCTTTTATTTCTTCTGACATTTTTCCCTCAAAATGTTAATAAGAAGTGGATAAGATTACAAATATTTCTTATCCACTTTTATATACTTTAAATAATTATTTTACTTTAACTTTTGGAACTACTGACATTCCAGGTACGATATTGTATTGGTTAGAATCGATTTTTTCTGTGAATATGATTTTTACAGGAATTCTTTGAACGATTTTAACGAATGAACCAACAGCATTTTCCGGTGGGAATAAACTTGATTTAGCACCAGATGCTCTTTGGATACTGTCGATTTGTCCTTTGAATACTTTGTTTGGATATGTATCAATTTTGATATCAACAGGTTGTCCTGCTTTCATTCCTCTCAATTGATTTTCTTTGAAGTTTGCTACAACCCAAACATTTTCAGGAACTAAAGTGAATAGAGGTGAACCTGCTGTTACCCACATACCTTTTTCAACTCTTCTTGATGAAACTGTTCCTGATTGAGGTGCATAAATTTTTGTGTAGGATAAATCTAAAGCAGCTTTGTCTTTAGCAGCTTTTGCATTTTTCAAATTAGCATCTGCAACTGTTACACCCTCTTTATTTGAGAATAAAGCTTGGTTTGCTTGAGTTAAGTTAGCTTGTGCTGAATCGTATTTAACTTGTGCCGCATCTAGAGTTTGTTTTGAAACAGCACCTTGTTCATACAATTTTGTGTATCTTTCTAAATCTTTTTTAGCTAATGCAATATTTGATTGAGCTGCTGTTAAGTTAGCTTTTGCATTTGATTGGTCTAATTTGATTTTTTCATAGTTTGAATCAGCTTGTTCTAATTTGATTTTGTAATCCGCAGAATCAATGATTGCAACTAAATCACCCTCATGTACAAATTGGTTATCTTTTACGAAAACTTCTTCAATTTGACCGGAAACTTTTGGAGAAACAGAACAGCAAAATGGAGGTCATTGTGACTTTCCTGATTATTCTGGAACTGATGAAGACCGGCAAGATCAACATCAGTCAGGAAAAT
>JBNMKP010000065.1:0-8238 GCA_050874405.1 bacterium | reverse complement strand
TTTTGGCATTATTTGTCCTTTCTTTTTGTTTTTGTTTTAGGAGATTATGAAATTTGTTCAGAATGACAATTTTTATTTGTTAGAGATTACGACGTCACTCCGTTCTAATCCCCTCATTACTTGATTATTATTGTTCCTCGTAATGACAGAATTAAGTATTCTTATTATACTAGATTTTTCAAAGCTTTGCAATATTATTTTGCAATTTCAACCCTCGACCTTTAAAAAGAGCGAGGGAGTAAATAACCATTACCCACCCTATCCCAGCCATACGGCACGCAGTTTCTCACGGCTCATTCTTCGCCGGTTCAGCTAGTGTCCCTAATCAGGGAGGGAGTAAAGACTCCTCCTCGAATCGGTTCTCCAACAAGGGGCAGAACCTTTTCAACTTTCACCATTATTGGTAGCAAAGCTACGTGCGTAGCACCTTATTCCCCTTTTCATTATTTCCTCATTAAACAACTATCCACTTATTATTTTTTGTGCTAAAATCTATTGTATGGACTGGAAAGAATTACCTAAAAAGAAAAGATTATATGTGGCTGTAATACTTACTCTTGTTGGAATTTTGGCTTGGGCTTTCATTACAGCAGGCGTAATTACACACAACTTCAACAGACAACAAATGGCTGCACAAGGGGAAGACCAAGAAGCAATCGTTGACGGTATAATTTTGACTGAAACCAAGGACGACCAAAAATATTGGGAAATCTATGGTGAAACAGGCAAATGGGATAGTACAAAAGGAATTGCTCAACTTAATAAAGTTACAGGAAATTTCTATAAAGACAATGAAGTTTCTATGAGTTTTGAATCTTCAAAAGGAACATATAATTCAAAAGTCGGAGATATTACTCTATATAGCGATACATTCATTGCCTTAAAAGACGGAATTACCCTGAAAGCCGACAAGCTTCACTGGGAAAACTCTCATTCGCCAATCATCGGAGAGGGACATATCAAAATTCAAAAAGGCAAAGAATTGCTTTCAACAGCCGACAAAATCATAATCAGTCCTGATTATAACAGTTTTAAAATCATCGGAAATACAGTATCAAAAGTTTATGAGGATAAAAAGTAGTATGAAAAAATTATTAACAGCTTTCATATCAATTTTGCTATTAACAGGTTTAGCAACTCAAGCATCTGATCTTGTTATTGAGTCTAAAAACCAAACATATAATGAAGCAGAAAACAAAATCAAATTCAACGGGAATGTAAAAGTTTCTGTAGATGATTTGAAAGTTGTCGGCGACAAAGCAGATGTAAGTGTTACAAAAGATCAGAACTTAGATACTGCAACTTTCTACGACAAGCCTTATGCTTTTGAAGTTAAAAAGAACAAAAAAAGAGAAGTTAAAGCAAATATATTAAAAGTTTCATTGATTACAAAAGTAATTCGTGCAGAGGGTGACACTCAATCAGTTGTATTTGAAGGAAAAACTCCGGTAGTTGTAATTAACTCTAACGTTCAAGAATACGATACTAAAACAGGTGTTATGACTGCAACCGGTGCTGTTACAATGTTATACAAAGAAATTGAAACGTTCTCAAACTCTGCTCAAATTACAACCGATAAAAACGGTGATTTGAAAAGACTTGTTTTAACAGGAAATGCAAGAGTTAAACAAGAAAATAACGAATCTTTTGCTGACAAGTTTGTATATGAAGCATCTTCAGGAAACTTAACAGCTTACGGAAACACAACATCTAATGCAACGATGGACGATGGTGCTAAGTTAACATTAAAATCAAGTTTCCAAGAATACAATCAAAAACGAGGAATCTTCAACGCAAGCGGAAATGTTAGAATTTGGTATCAAGACTACTATGCAGCAGGTCCAAAAGTTACCCTATACCCTGGGGCTGATGGAAAACCGAACCAAGCATGCTTCACAGGAAGATCAAGTATAACTCAAGGTGTTAGAACAATCTTTGCTGACAGAATTAAAATGACAATGAAACCAAAAAGCTTTGATGCACAAGGCAATACAAGAACAGTTATTAAAAATATCGGTTCTGGTTCAGATGATAACAGTGGAATGACATTAGGATTATAATATTATGAAAGATAAACTTGATAAAGCAATTGAATGTTTCAAAAAGAAAGATTGGAATGGAGCAATTGATTTGTTCACTTCTATTTTAGAAGTTGAACCTAACAATGCTGAAATTTACAACAATTTAGGATTATGTTATGCAAATTTAGGTGATGATGAAAAAGCCGAAAAAGCATACTTAAAATGTATTGAATTAAATCCTAAAATTCCTCAATGTTATATCAATCTTGTTGATATTTATTATAAACAACACCGATTAGGCGAAGGCATAAATACATTATCTTACGCAATCGATATGATGCCGTCAGATTTGATTTTCAGACATTATCTTGCAAGATTTTATATGGAAGATGCAAAAAGAGATTTGGCAATTGACGAATTAGAATACATATTAGAAAGACAGCCTGAAAACTATGATGCATATTATGATTTGGCAAGAGCATATTTTGATATGGGCATATATGATTCTGCAATTGAAAATCTTGAAAATGTATTAGAATTTAAGCAAGATAACGAATGGATATACTTCTACCTAGCAGAAGCATATCAAGCAAATGACGAAATAGACAAAGCAATTTCTAACTTTTTAAAAGCAATTGCTACAAACAACAAATTTTCTATCCCTTACAAAAAAGTTGCTATTTTATTTATGGCTAGAGGGGATTATGATGATGCAATTGAATATTTGGAAGATTATTTGAACTTTGATATTCCGGAAGAAGAAAAGAAGAATGTTAATGCATTAATTGAAAATATCAAAAAGAAACAAGGAACTAATGAAGAATAAATACTGGATTGCATTTTCTTCAATTGAACAAATAGACAGCAGATTTATCCAAAGATTATTTAATTATTTTGGGAATATTGAGTCTGCTTTTAATGCAAGCTTGAACGAATTAAAAAATATTGACGGACTTAGCGTTAAAAAAGCAGAAAACTTTTTGAAACATAGAGATAAAGTTGATATTGACAGAACTTTTACAGCAGTTGAAACAAGAGGGATAAATTTTCTAACTCTTGAAGATGAAAATTATCCACAAATGCTAAAAAACATTGAAAACCCACCTGCTGTTTTGTATTACAAGGGAAAATTATTTGAATGTAATCTAAAAAAGACACTTGCAGTTGTTGGTTCAAGAAAAGCAAGTACTCATGCCAGAGATAATTTAAAAAGAATAATTTCAGAACTTGGGAATACCGATATTTGCATAGTTTCAGGGTTAGCCTCCGGAATTGATACCGTTGCTCACACAGCAGCAATCGAAAATAATTTAAAAACAAATGGTGTAATTGCAAGCGGTTTTGACTACGTTTATCCGACAAGCAACAAAACACTTTATCAAAATATTGAAAACGGATACGGAGCGGTAGTTACTGAATATTATCCGACTTTTGAACCGATGAAATTCAGATTTCCTCAAAGAAACCGAATTGTTTCAGGTTTGTCTTATGGAACACTTGTTGCAGAAGCATCATTAAAAAGTGGAGCTTTGATTACTGCGAATCTGACACTTGAACAGGGAAGAGAATTGATGTGTATCCCTGGAGAGATTTCAAACCCAAATACCCAAGGAATTTATAAACTTTTGAAAAACGGAGCAACAATTGTCACAGAAAGTTGTGATATTTTAAATGCTCTAAATTGGGAAATAAAAAAAGAAACTCCGCAACAACAATTGACACTTCCAATGCTAACTCCAGACGAAGAAAAAATTTATAACAATATTCAAGTTGAAGAAAAAGGGGTTGATGAACTATTAACTCTAACAGGTCTAAAACTTGATGATTTACTCATGAACTTGACAACAATGGAGCTTAAAGGCATAATAAAACAGTATAATGGGGATAGGTACAAAAAGGTTTAATTTAATGTTAAAGAAGATTTTGACAACATTATTTACAATAAGAGAACCTATTGGCAGATTAGATTTTTTCAAATATGGTCTTAGCCTTTGGATTATTGGAATATCGGTATTCTATTTTTATATGTACCGTCCAAATCTTTTAAATTTAATTCCTATTGACTCTATTCAAAAAATTTTAAACATAATTATTCTAGTTTTTGTTATTCTATGGATACTATTTGTTTTTATAGCAAGTTTTATATTAGTAACAAAAAGATTTTGGGATATATTCGGTAAAAAGACACCCGCAATTATTTGCGCTATAATTTTTATGGTTATTGCAAAATTAAGTAAAATTATTGCACCTTTCTTAGTAATTAAAGGTTTATTATCAATAGCATTAATATTTACTAAAGGAAGAATTATAAATAACAACATTCAACAGAAAAAAGATAACGTTGAAGAAAATCAAAATACAGGAGAAAATTAATATATAAATGGCAACGGCAAGTAAGAAGAAAGAAAAAGCATTAGTAATAGTCGAATCACCGGCAAAATCAAAAACTATCAAAAAAATCTTAGGTGACGGTTATACAATAGAAGCAAGTATGGGTCATATTAGAAATTTGCCAACAAAAGACCCTGCAACTCAGAATTTAGGTTTTGATGTAAATAATCATTTTATCCCTAAATTTGAAATTATCCCAGGGAAACAAAAAGTTGTAACAAAATTAAATGACTTAGCAAAGAAAATGGATAAAATATACCTCGCAGCCGACCCCGACCGTGAGGGAGAAGCTATTGCATGGCATGTTCGCCAAGTTCTAAAAGTGCCAGACGACAAAATTTATAGAGTTGTGTTTAACGAAATTACACCCAAAGCAGTAAAGCATTCAATTGAAAATCCACGCTCAATTGATATGGAAATGGTTCAAGCTCAACAAACTCGTCAAATTCTTGATAAACTTGTAGGTTTCAAATTAAGTCCTGTTTTATGGAAACAAATCGGAAATAGAAACTTGTCAGCAGGAAGAGTTCAGTCTGTAGCTCTTAGAATGGTTTGCGAAAGAGAAGAAGAAATTGAAGCATTTATTCCGCAAGAGTATTGGACTATTCATACTCTGATGGATAAAGAAGGCAAACAGTTTGAAGCTGAATTATCAAAAATTAAAGGTAAAGCAGTTGAAAAAACTATCAAAACTAAAGAAGACGCAGATAAAATTGTTGAATTTTTAACAAATCCAACAACACAGTTCTCAGTTGAAAAAGTTACCAAGAAAACTACAAAAAGAAAACCAACTGCACCTTTTATCACATCTACTATGCAACGTGCAGCAAGTACAAAATATGGTTTTGGAGCTTCTCGTACAATGCAAATTGCTCAAAAACTTTATGAAGGTGTAGAAATTGATGGCGCTCCTGTCGGTCTTATTACCTATATGAGAACAGATAGTGTTCGTGTTTCAGATGATGCTCGAGATATGGCTCATGATTTTATTCTTCAAAATTATGGAGAAAAATATTATCCTGAAAAAGCAAACATTTATGTGAAAGGAAAACAAAACGTACAAGATGCTCACGAAGCTATTCGTCCATCATATCCGGATAAAACTCCGGAAAGTATTAAACAATATCTTGATAATGATCAATATAAATTGTACAAGCTAATTTGGGAAAAATTTATGTCATCTCAAATGGCTCCTGCTGAAATTGCAAATAAAACCATTGAAATCAAATCAGGTGATTATACCCTAAAAGCAGGTACAAGTAAGATTATGTTTGATGGTTTCCTAACCTTGTATAATGATTCGGAAGATGATTCAAACGGAGATAACAACAACTCAGCAGATGCTAAAATTCCTGATTTAGAAAAAGGTGATGCTGTTGCTTGTCAAAAAGTTAATCCAAAACAACACTTCACTCAACCACCTCCAAGATATAACGAAGCATCTTTAATCAAGGCTTTGGAAGATAAAGGCATTGGTCGTCCATCTACTTATGCTACAATTATTACGGTTATTCAAACAAGAAAATATGTAGAAAAAAATCAAAGCAAAGCTCTTTATCCAACACTTTTGGGTAAGACTGTTTGTAAACAGTTGGTTTCGCAGTTCCCGAATATTATGGATTACCAATTTACTGCCGGTATGGAAGAAAAGTTGGATAAGATTGCCGAAAAACAAGCAGTTTGGAATGTTGTTTTAGAAGATTTTTATAATCCGTTTATTGAAAATGTTAACTCCGTAATGAAAACAGCTCAAAAAGTTAACATTGAAACAAAAATAAAATGTCCAAACTGTGGAAAACCAATGTTACTAAGAACAAGCAAAACAGGTTCTCAATTCTTGGGTTGCTCCGGTTATCCTGATTGTAAAACAACAATGTCACTAAATGTTATGCAAGAAATTGAAGACGAAGAAAACGGAGAAGCACAAGAAAAACCAAAAGAAGTTTGCGAAGAAAAATGTGAAAAATGTGGTTCTGAAATGATTTTCAAACTTGGACCTTACGGCAAATATATGGAATGTACAAATCCTGAATGTAAACACCGTAAACCTTATAGAAAATCAACAGGTGTAACATGCCCGAAATGTGGCAAAGGAACAATAGTAGAACGTAAATCAAAAAGAGGAACAGTTTTCTATGGTTGCGACAAATACCCGGAATGTGATTTCGTACTTTGGAACGAACCAACCGGAGAAAAATGTCCAACTTGCGGAAGTCTTTTAGTTAAAAAAGTTCTTAAAAAAGGTGACGTAATTTGTTGTTCTAGTCCAAAATGCGGCTACAAAAAAGAACCTGAACAATCAGAACAAACTTCAACAGAAGTATAGGAGTTTAGTTATGGCTGTAAGTAAGGAATTATTAGCTCGATACAAAGAGATGAAAGCTAAAGGCATAAATGTTACTCTATCTGAATTAAAAGCTCAGATGGAAGAAGAAGCAAATGCAACAGCAAATGAAATTGTAAATGAAACCTACGAACAATCATCAACAGTTGAACCTGAAAGCAATTATTCATCTAATAGTGATACATCTTATACAGATAACTATTCAGAAACTAAACCTGATGACTCAGCCGAAAATAGTTGGACAACAACATATTCAAATAGCTATACTCCACAACAAGAAACACCAAAAGAAGAAGAACAACAACCAACACAAACGCCATCAACATGGACGCAAACATCTTTTTCAACTTCTTCATACTACAATAATCAAGAACAAACGGTTGCTCCAATTGAAGAACCACACGAATTTGTGCAACCTCAAACACCTCAAATATTTGAGCAACCACAAGTTCAAAATATTCAACCAATTGAACCAGTTCAACCAATACAAGAAGATAGTATCAATGCGCCTATTAAAAAATTTGCCGTAATCGGTTATCCCTTAGGGCATTCGTTATCTCCTTATATTCACAATGCAGGATTTAAAAGTCTTGGAATAAAAGCAAGTTACGAAATTTTAGAAACCCCACCGGATACACTTGTTGATAGAATTAAATATTTCAAAACCCACGGTTATAGCGGTTTTAACGTAACAATTCCTCTAAAATTACCTGTAACATTCTTTTTAGACGAAGTTGATGAGTCTGCAAATATTGCAAATGCTGTAAATACAGTTGTTATTGATGAAAAAACAAAAGCCTTAAAAGGTTACAACACTGATGCCTCTGGTTTTAGAAATGCAATTCCCGATGATATTACCTTATGCGGAAAAACAGCAGGTGTTATGGGTACAGGTGGGGCAGCAAGAGCAGCAATCACTGCACTTGCACAAAGCCAAATGAAAGAAATTAAAATTTTCACAAGAAATGTTTTGAATAGTTTAGAACTCATCAATTATTTAAGAAAAACATTTCCGAATGTTGAGTTTAACCCTTATCAAATCGAAAGAATAAGGGATTTATCAGATATCGACTTGCTTGTAAATGCGACCCCTATTGGAATGCAAGGACGAGGTGCAGATTTTACACCGGTAGAAGAACCCGAACTTACAACCCTAAAAGCAGGGGCAACCGTTTATGATATAATCTATAACCCTAAAAAAACAATCCTGCTAAAATTAGCCGAAAAACACGGTTATAGAACAATTAATGGCGTTGATATGTTTATTCACCAAGCAGTAGAAGCCGAAAAAATCTGGACAGGAAGAACTCCAGACTTCAAAGACATGAAAATTGCAGCACTTGAAAACTTATAAATAATTACATAATCAAATTACTATTTATTTGTTTAGTAAGATTAGTCATCTCATCAGCAATTAATTTTGGCCAAACTTTATTAGAAGAACAATATTTATCACGAATTTTTGCAATTGTTATGTGACCC
>JBNMKP010000064.1:0-8252 GCA_050874405.1 bacterium | reverse complement strand
TTTTCGTGAGAACAAACAGTGATAATACTTTCCGGTGTAAAAATCAAACCTAACGGCAATGTATCAAAATTACCCTCATCGTCCATTACGGGAACATTGGTAATGATTAAGAGATTGCCATCTTCAAAATCCATACGTGACAACTCATCTGCGTCTAATGAGTTATTCAAAAAACTTTCGTCAAGCCCCAGAACCAAAGAAACTTGTTGAATTTCTTCACGAGTCGGATTAATCAGATTAAACCAAGAACCGGAAACTGCTTCATTCAAATTTAATTTTTTCAAAGAGCCGTCGTCTTGAGTTTTAGTAATTTCCAACATAACAATTATTCCTACGTTCCTGCGTACCGAAAAAATCCGACACAATAATCTGACTTACACCTAATTAAACTACACATTAGAACAAAGTTCAATAGTTCAAACTATTGAATTTACAAATTACTTACAACCAAATATAACATTCGTAATTCTTTGGAACTTAGACGAGTTAAGGACTTTGTAATTTCATTTCGTAAAAAATCATCAGAGGAAAAACAATCGTTATAAAATAACTCTTGAACAGACGTATTAAGAGCTTCAGCAATTTTTTCAAGATTTTCAGCTGTAGGAAAACTCTCGCCATTTTCAATCCTAACAATCTGACGAGGATTTAAATCAACCATTTCCGAAAATTTTTCTTGTGAAATTTTCTGTTTCTTTCTCAATTCTCGAATTTTTAAACCAAGTGTAACTTTTATACTCATATTAACCTCTAAAACTAAGTATAAATGGATTAAGCATTTATTTAAGGCAATTGTTTGTCTTATTAATATTGACTTAATGCAAAAATATGTCATAATATAAGTAATTATTTGTCTGAAAAGTAGCCAAAAGGAGCAATATTATGACACAAATTAGAATAAACGACATAAAGAACTTATTGCCTAAAAAGAAGTTTGCATTTACATTGGCGGAGGTATTAATCACCCTTGGTATAATTGGTATTGTTGCAGCGATGACAATTCCAACTGTGATTTCTAAAAATCAAAAACGAGTGATTGAAGCAAAATTGAAAGAAGATTATTCAATTATTCAACAAGTCATAAAATCCAATGAGGGTAATGATGTTGATATGAGTATGTTACTTCAAGATGGAAATCCAGATTCGCAAAAGCAGTGGTTTGAAACATATTTTGCTCCATATATGAAATATTCTCATGTTTGTTATGATACAAAAGGTTGTTGGCAAAAGAATAATACAAAACTATTGACGGGTGCAGTAGCTCAGAATGATAGACCTGGAATTGGTATTGGGCTAGGAGTAGTATCTGTGACGTTAAATAATGGTACAAATTTAACTATGGACGTATGGTCTGGAACTAATCAGATGTGGGATTTCTTTGGAATAAATTATTCAAAGAATGGAATGTCTATATTTGTAGATACAAATGGTGATAGCGGACCAAATGTTATAGGAAAAGATATTTATATTTTGACTTATACTCCAGATTATGGAATTCTTCCTGCAGGATTTCACAAAACAAAGGACGAAATTAATAGAAATTGTAGCAAGAATGATAATAGTAATTGGGCAGGGTATTTTTGCTTGCTGAGAGTAAAAAACAATGGTTGGACTATTCCTGATGATGTTTGGAGTTTAAAGTAGAAATGTCTTTTTGCGAATAGACGGTCTTCGTTTATTAATCTGTAATTACGAGGAGAATTATTTTTCATAGTGTATAATTTACCATACGGCGCGACGTCGTAATCCATTGTACTTGGGAATTCTAAATTACGAAATTCTTCGGTCGCTAACGCTCTCTCAGAATGACAACATAATATCTTACTCCCTCGCCACTTGTGGGAGAGGGGTGGGGAGAGGGGGGAATACACTAGTGTTCAAGATTACGACGTCACTCTGTGTAGGCTATTTTATACTCTGCTCGACTTGTTTCCTCGTAATGACATGTCTTCTTATATGTCATTACGAACGGGTATTAAGTCATTTGTTGTTGAAATAAAAAATCATGTCATTGTGAGGAAAATTTACTCCTAAGTGCGAAATTTTTGTTACGAAGTGACGTAACAATCCATTACACGGGGATAATTTAAAATGTAGGTTGGCATTGCTATGCCAACACGATAAATTCTGCGTGTCGGATTAGTAAATCCGACCTACATTAATCTCCAACGCAAAGAACATTATCGGTGTTATAACGCTTGGCACGATAACCCGTTGTACCATTGTTAAAGTTTACATAATATGCGTTGTAAGAGCCACTCGTAGATGACGACCAGAACGAGCCGGAAACCGGTAACCCTAAACTTGGGTCTTTTTTCCCTGCTTGATATATACTTAGCAGTTTTGATTTGTCTGGTAAATTCATACCTATATCATCACATGCTTTTTTTGCTCCAGCCCAGTAGTTTTCCCAAGTGCTATTACTTATTAAATAAGACATGTCATATTTTTGCATATCGGAGTTTTCTGGCTTAAGTGAGTTATACGATAACAATTGATAAATGCAACCAACATTGCTTACACGATTACCTGCGCAATCTTTTGAGAATCTTGCTACTTTAAAACTTCTAATATCATATTGTTTGCCGTTTCGTGCTTCACTGTTTGGACCTTTGAATCCATTTACGTCCATTACAAAATCAATAGAATCTGTTACACTTGTTGTGTATGCGAATTTCTTTGTTCTTCCAAATCCGATTGGTAAATCTGCAAAACTCGGTGTTACTGTATCACCATCGCCAATTATTCCTGCATTTGGATTGTAAGTTAAGATTAATGTCGCACCATCTGCAAGTATTATACCAACATTGTCACTTTTGTTATTCAGATTTAAATTCTTACCTGTTTTTGCTTTTGATACGCCATAAGTTTTACCATCAGTTGTTGTAACTATCTTAGTTGGCCAACAATCTGCAATGTGGGTTGCATCACATCTGGTACTTATTTTTATATATTTAGAGAATTCATCAACAAATTCGTCGGTACTATTATATGTTCTTTCTAATCCTCCATCAGCACGCATCAAGTCCATAGACTTTGTAATCTTTTGTGCTAAATTTGCTTGTGCTTCTGAGTTACTACGTTCTGCAATATTTTTTAATAAAGTTGGCATTGTTAGTGCTGCAACTACACCGATTACTCCGAGAGTGATTAAGACTTCTGCTAGGGTGAAAGCAAGTTTCTTTTTAGGTAATAGGGCACTAAGGAAATAAGGCAATAAGTTCTTTACGTTTTTATTATCCTTTTTGTCATTTGGACTATTATTAATTGTCATTCCGAACTGCGGATTTTGGTGCGCAATGTTTGGGTATTCCAAGTTATGAGATTCGTCGGTCGCAGATGCTCCCTCAGAATGACATTGGTATTTAGTAGTGTTATGGGTTATAACATTATTTTGTGTAAAAAACTTCCTCATATATATAATTCCTTTCTTTTTATAATTATATCGATTTACACTTTATTAATCAAGTGTAAAATACACTAGCATAATAATTGCAATAATTGAGTATTTTTTATGTGTCTATAATGTGGCAAACTGAAAAGAATAGTGAGGTATGTATGTTTAAAGTTGAAAAAACGGAAATGCTTAATAAAACATTCAGATTGCCTGTGGATTTGATTGAAAGACTTTCAATTGTTGCTCAAAATCAAGGTGTATCATTGAATAATTTAGTAAAACAATGTTGTGAGTATGCACTTAGCAATTTGGATACAACTAAAGAACCTGTTTTGAAAAAATAAAAAATTTCTTTCTCTTCTATTTTTTTAATTCCTTTTTCATCTCTCAAATCAAAGAAAATTTACAAATTTGCGGAGTTAAAAACTTTTGTGTTATACTATTACTATATTTAAGGATAGATTAGGGGAGAAGCACATGTCAGAAAATACCCAAGACACGATGAATGATAAAGCTTTGGAAGCTCTTGAAGATGCTAAAAATGCTCAAATGAACGAGCAAATCGAAAAGCAAAATGAAGAGATTAACAAGCAATATGAAGAGTTAGAAACACATACTTCAAAACAATATGATGCTAGTAACATCAGGGTTTTAGAAGGGTTAGAAGCAGTAAGGGTAAGACCCGGAATGTATATCGGTTCAACATCTCAAAGAGGTTTGCACCACTGTATTTACGAAATTGTAGATAACTCTATTGATGAATCTTTGGCAGGTTTTTGTACAGATATTCATGTTACTGTTCATAAAGATAACAGTGTAACTGTTGAAGATAACGGTCGTGGTATTCCTGTTGATATCAAAGCTGATAGCGGAAAATCTGCACTAGAAATCGTTCACACAGTTCTTCACGCAGGTGGTAAATTCGGTGATGGCGGTTACAAAGTATCAGGCGGTCTTCACGGTGTTGGTGCTTCTGTTGTAAACGCATTATCAGAAAAATATATCGTAGAAGTTTCTCGTGACGGTTATGTATGGCGTCAAGAATACATGAGAGGGGAACCTCTTGCTCCTGTTGAAAAAGTTAAACCAACTGATAAAACAGGTACAAAAACTACTTGGTGGCCGGATCCGGAAATCTTTACAGAAACTACAGAAATTGATTGTGACGTAATCGCAAACAGATTAAGAGAAATGGCATTCTTGAACAAAGGATTGAAAATTATTTTCAACCGTCATGATGCCGAAGAATCTGAAACTTATCACTACGAGGGTGGTATCGGAAGTTACGTTGAATTCCTTAACAAGAATAAAACTGTAATTAACGAAAAACCTATTTATATTGATAAAGTTGTTGGAGATTTGCAAGTTGAAGTTGCAATGCAATACACTGACTCTTATCAAGAAAGTGTTTTATCTTTTGCAAACAATATCAACACTCATTCCGGTGGTACTCATTTGACAGGTTTCAGAAACTCAATCACTCGTGTAATAAACGATTATGCAAGAAAAAATAATATCTTAAAAGATTCAGATTCAAATTTATCGGGTGAAGATGTTAGAGAAGGTTTGACAGCAATTGTTTCTGTTAAAATTCCTAATCCTGAATTTGAAGGACAGACTAAGGAAAAATTAGGTTCTCAAGAAGCTTTGGGTGCTGTTCAAGATGCTGTTAGAGATAAGCTTCAAGAATGGTTAGAATTTAACCCTAAAATTGCTAAGACAATTTTAGATAAAACTTTGCAAGCTCAAAGAGCAAGAGAAGCTGCAAGAAAAGCAAGAGAATTGACAAGAAGAAAAACTGTTCTTGAAAATTCAACACTCCCAGGGAAATTGGCTGACTGTTCAAATCGAGAACCAGAAAAATGCGAAATCTTCCTAGTTGAGGGTGATTCTGCTGGTGGTTCTGCAAAACAAGGCAGAAACAGAATGTTCCAAGCTATTTTGCCATTGAGAGGTAAAATTCTTAACGTTGAAAAAGCAAGATTAGACAGAATTTACGGTAACAACGAAATTCAATCTATGGTTCAAGCTGTCGGTATCAAAATCAGCCGAAATGAAGAAGAAGTTGAAATTGATAAATTGAGATATCACAAAATTATCATCATGACCGATGCCGATGTCGATGGTGCACACATCAGAACATTGATGTTAACATTCTTCTTTAGATATGCAAGACCATTGATTGAAAATGGTTATGTATATATTGCTCAACCTCCATTGTTTAAGGTTACTCAAGGTAAAACTTCTGAGTACTTATTCAATGAACACGTTTTGGATAAAATGCTTAAAGAACGTGGTATCAAGAATTTGAGCTTGTCAGACAAAGAAAAGAAAAATGTTAAAACAGGCGAAGAGTTATTAGAACTTATCAAAAATATGTCTGAATTCTATCGTTCATACAATAACCCAATTTTGAACTTGTATCCTGCAGTATTTTTGAGAGGATTAGTTCGTTCTGATATTACTTTGGAAGACTTTGATAATCAAGCTAAGATGAATGAAATCTGTGATTACTTAAATCACTATTTGATTGACCACGCTAAGAATTACAATATTGCAGAAGCTGAAAATTATAAAGTTGAAGTTAAATATAATGCTGAAAATGCGAAGTATTCATTTATGCTTCACTTGAATGAAGAAGAGCATGTAATTCTTAACCAAAATATCATTAAGAGTTCAGAGTATAAGAAATTGAAAGCTGCATATCCTGAAATTCGTGATTTCTTGATTGAAGAATCAGACGGATTGTTGCTTGAAACTGACACTGAAAAATACGAAATCAATTCATTTGAAAAACTTCAAAAATTGATTGATGATAGAGGTCAAAAAGGATTGCAAATCCAACGTTTCAAAGGTTTGGGTGAAATGATGCCTCAACAATTGTGGGAAACAACAATGGATCCTGCAACAAGAACATTGTTAAAGGTTAATATTGAAGATGCTATGCTTTGTGACCAATTGTTTGATGTATTGATGGGTGATAAAGTTGAACCAAGAAGAGATTTTATTGAAACTCATGCCGTTTATGCAACAAATATTGATACATAGTATTTAATTATAAGAAATAAGCAATAAAAAAGAATGGGCAATCAAAACCCATTCTTTTTTTGAATTAAAATTTTGGTTAGAAATTATTCTTCACCATCTTCATCTTCGGTGTCATCTTTTTTAATTTCATCAACAACCATTTTAGCCATTTCTTTAGCGATAACTTTTTGAGTATCTTCAGGACAATTTTGTAGCATGTTCATTGCTGTTCTCAATGTTGTATCAATATCGTACCAACGTCCACGTCTATTGTCATCTAAGCCTGAACCTACCGCATTAATAATATCGTCAACTGCTTCAAATTTTTCATCTTCAATATTGTGTTCAATGATAATTTTGATTAAATTTAATGCAACTCTAATTTGAGTTTGGTCATCTGTTTCTTCCAAAGTTTTTACGGCTTCTGACAATACAGGGTCTTTGTCATACCAGCGTCTGTGTTGTTGTGAGTATTCTTCTTTCATCTTTTTCTCTCCTTTATATATAACTATAAATTTATCCTTGTTTAAAAGTTACTCCTTTTGTGCCTTTGGGATATTTCCAGTCGATTGCTTTTCTTTCGCAAGCTATTCTGCAAGCTCCACATTCAAGGCAGTTTTCGTAGTTGACTATTATTTCTTGCTTTTCTTCATTCCATTCGTAAACTTGCGCAGGACAAATGTATGTGCAATTTTTACTTTCACAAAGTTTGCATTGCTCTTTGTCTGGCTTCAAATGGGATTCTGTGTCCGGTGAATATTTTAATGTATATAATTTTTTGTCTAAATTCATATCAAAATACTCCACACTAGTTTTATTATCGCTAAAATATCTTTGATTAATTCTGAAATTTTTCTGTCTGTAAAAATACTCTTTATAAATTTCCAATAATTTTCACGTTTTGGAATGCTGTTGACAGAGGTAAACATTTCAAAGAATGCATTTATTTTTTTGAAATAGTAATTTAAAAATGCTTTTTGTCTTGAATGACAAATGTCCATCAAATCTTTGTATGTTTTTAAATCTTTCATTACAAAAGAATTTTTTAGCGCTTTTTCGTAATTGGAAAGAATTTTCTTTGAGTAATCTCCTGTATCAAGAGCTAAAATTGCAGTTTCTGCCGCAAGTTTTCCGCTTATCATTGCGAGGTTTGTGCCCTCCCAATGCAAGTTATTTACTGACATTCCGGCATCTCCAACAATCATAACTCCGTTTGCACAAAGTTTTGGAACTTTTTTATATCCACCCTCAGGTATAAGGTGAGCGGAATATTCTTTTAACGTCCCACCCTCGATTAGTGGTGCAATTGTCGGGTGTTGTTTTAATGCTTCTAAAATTTCATAAGGTTTGTAATTTTTTTCAACTAAATCATTTAATGTAATTCCTGCTCCAATTGTGATAGAATCTGTGTTTGTGTACATAAAGCCCAAACCTAAAATTCCAAGCATTGGTCCGCCAAATAGTTCGCAGATTGAACCCTCGCCGTCTTTAAGTCTGAATCGTTGATTGATAACTTCTTTATCAAGTTTGATAACTTCTTTGACACTTAAAGCAACGTCTTTTGTTTCAAGTTCTTTTCTTAATCCGATTTGTTTTGCAAGTAGTGAATTTACACCGTCTGCCAAAACAACTATATCTGCATAATAATCTTCTAATTCTGTTTTAACACCGATAACTTTATTTTTGCTTTTGATGAGCTCTCTGACAACAGTTTCTTCAACCAAAATAACACCGGCTTTTTTCGCTTGTTCTGCAGCCCAGCGGTCAAATTTCCCACGGATTACGGAATAGCTTGAATTGTCATCTTTTCTATATGTAATGGTTGTAG
>JBNMKP010000063.1:0-8297 GCA_050874405.1 bacterium | reverse complement strand
GGATAAGGCTTTACGGCTAACTTATCCGGAAGTTGAGGAGGAACTCTCAAATCTTCCGGTTGATTATCCAAATTCATTGAAGTATAAACATTATCATATTTTTTAAATACATTAACCAATGCATTATCAGAGGCAACATCACTTTTCATTGATTGTACAAACATCAAATCAAAAGCAACTGTCTTAGGTTGTTGCACCTCAATATAATCAACCATTTTGGCATACATATCACGTCTTAACGGCCATTCCCCGTATTTATCCAAAATATATTCATAACTTCCATCATCAATTGCAACAATTACAATATCTTTATTATGATGACGAACACCTGAATTTGCACTCAAACTTTGGCGGATATCAAAAGTTCTATTTTCCATTGAGGCTATAAACGAGAAAAAACTTCCATTTTTGACACTGAAAAACAACAGCACGGCAAAAATAGAAATCCACAAAATATATAAAAACTTTTTCAACATAACCTAAAAAACCTTGTTACTTAACGTTTTCTGTATAATTTAACACGGAAATATTCGCAAGGATATTTTTCACAACAAATTTTTGCTCCAAAATTTTGTTATTTAATTTTAAAACCTCTGTAGCATAAGACAACTCATCTGGGTGCTTCAAATATCTAAGTAAACATTGCTCGTGTAAATTCATCATAATCTTCCTATAACGGGTGATAACATTATAATTATGCCAAATTTTCACCTAAATTAAATCAACCTTTTATAGAATTTGAACAAAGATTTCTAATACAGTTAAAGGATATTAATAAAGAAAGGCGGCAGATTTTTTCAAAATCTGCCGCCTTTCAAACCTTATAACAAAGCTTATAACTATTACTTAGATACTACGTAATTTCCACTTGCTAAACTTTGAGCAACTTCAATTGCTTTTTTCAATTGAGCGTCGTCTTTGTTTTTGATATTTTCTTCTGTCAAATCAACGATAATATCTGGAGTAATACCTTTTTTATGAATATCTGTACCATTTGGAGTCAAATATTTTTGAATTGTTATGTTGATACCGGAGTTGTTTGGAAGTTTGTTGATTTCTTGAACAAGTCCTTTACCAAAAGATTGAGTTCCTACCAGAACGGCTCTTTTGTTGTCTTTCATTGCCCCTGAGAAGATTTCACTAGCAGAAGCCGAACCTTTGTTTAACAAAATTACAACCGGTTTTGTTGTTAAAACTCCACGAGTAGCTTTTTGAGTTTCTTTGTAACCGTCACGGTCAACAGTACTAACAATTGCACCACCATCTAAGAACATATCTGAAATGTAAATTGCATTACTCAACAATCCCCCAGGGTTTGAACGTAAATCAACGATAAATGCTTTTTTGTTTTGAGAATTATTCAAAATATCTGCAAATTCTTTAGATGCATTTCTGCTGATAAAAGAACTCAATCTAATATAAGAAATGTCAGATGGCATTTTGATATTATCAGGAACTTTTTGAGATACAGACTTAATCTCGATTTCTGCACGAGTAATAGTGTATTCTTTTGGTTCCATATCTTTACGTTTAATTAAAAGTGTAACTTGAGTACCCTCTTCACCACGAATTTGATCAGCAGCTTTATCAACAGTTATACCTTTTGTACTTTTACCGTCAATTGAAAGGATTTCATCATCAGCCATCAAACCTGCTTTCTCAGCCGGAGTATCTTCAATTGGTGCAATAACCATCAATTTCCCATCTTTAACACCGATTTGAATACCAATACCTTTTAATGAACCCTTTATTGAACCTGTTTCATCTGCAAATTCTTTTGGATTTAAGAATTTTGTATAAGGGTCGTTCAAACTTGCAACCATTGTATCTATTGCAACATAAGCATCATCTTCTGATTTAATAACGTTGTCATATTTGTGACGCCATTTACCCCAATCTTGCTCATTGTTTGTTTGGTCAACATATTTTGTGTTAATTAATCTCCAAACATTGTCATACAACTCAATAGGAGTCGAAGCCTGAACATTGGATTTAATCACCCAGCCAAACATTACAAGGAATAATCCAAGGAATATTATACTTTTCTTCATTATTTTTCTCATTCTTATTTAAAACCTCCAATAATTCCCTTTTTTAACTATGACGAAAATAAAGTCAAAATGTTTCCGCCTAAAAGGGTTATTACTGAGGATATTCTAACACATATAAAAAAAAATGTGAATAATCTAGTTATTTATGCTCAAATTGCAGAAGTTTGAAGCCTGCCATTTTTGATTTTTTCTTAACATCAGGAAGCTCATAACATTTTATACATCTTGCTTCGTAAGTTTCATCTCCGCCAATCATAATAAGTGGGGAATTTTTATCCGCAGGTTTTCCGTCAATCAAACGCTGAGTACGAGTAGCATGCTCACAACCGCACTTCATACAAACGGCATGCAATTTATCGACTTGAGTTGCAATACACATCAATTCCGGCATACAGCCAAAAGGTTCGGCTTTAAAATCCAATTCCAAACCTGTACCGATAACCTTTTTACCCTCGTTCATCAATTGGGTAATTACTTTTGCTATATTTGAATCAAAAAACTGTAATTCATCAATAGCAACAACTTCGGCATCTTTTACTAAACTCAAAATTTGAATAGAATGTTTAACCTTAACCGCATCAAGCCATAAACCGTTTCTTGATTCAATGTAATCGCCTTTTGCTCTGGTATCAACATCAGGGGAAATTACTTTGACCCTTTTTTTAGCAATAATACAACGTCTGATACGACGTAAAAGCTCTTCTGTTTTCCCACAACTCATAGGTCCAGTAATTAATTCAAAACTATATCCCTCCATTTTCCCCTTTTTCTTCTCCCAAAATATTTGTTCAAACTATACGCATGATTATAGAACTTAATATGCGAATTTAAAAGTAAATAATTATTAAAAAATAAGCATGCCGGACACTATTTTTTAGGCAAAATCTTTTCTCGAAGTTTCTTGAAACCTGTGCCATAGAAGTATTTAAGCTGTTCAGGGAACTGTTTATTAATATCTAATAAATACATATCATGGACAATAAAACTTCTTAACAAATGCGCAATATCAGAATTTTTAGTCCATACAACTTTTGATTCCACATGCCCGAAAACACTCTCACATTCATCAGCCAGAAGATAAACCAAACGAGAAGACGCAGAATGGTCAAACCCCTCATGACTATACATCATTCCAAATGGAGATGTAATCACGTCATACCCTGCAACTTTTATATCAATACCTTTGTCATACGCAACTTCTAAAACCGGCTCAATTTGTTTGAAATCGACATTCCAAATCTGCAAATATATTGACTTTTTCGCATTTTGAATAACTTCTTTAACCTTGTTTATAATATTGTCATAGCCATAAATATTATGAATAGGTTCGTTGTAATCCTCTTTGACATTAGGAAGTTTCTTTTCTAAATAATCAATAGTTGAAGACATTTTTCTTTTAAAACGTTGAGTCAATTCCTTTGGCGCAATCGGGGAGTACTTTTGAGGCTTGTCATCACTAGAAAAAACGACCTTTTCTACAACAAGTGACTTCAAGGTGTCATAAGCTCTTGACTGCGGAATATCTGCAATTTGCGACACTTCATAGCCTGTTGCAGGGTATTTTTTTAAAAGAGCAACATAAACCTTAGCTTCGTAAGAATTGAACCCCAAATCTTTTAACTTTTCGATAACGTCTTCCATAACTGAAATTCTAGCAAATTTGACCTGTTGTTGCAAGTATTTGCACGATATTTTGCACTGTAAAAACTGCAAATATTACAATTTGTAAACAGCCTCTAATTCAATAAATACAAGTATTTACAGAATTAAAGAGTTAAAAAATTTTAAAAGTATTAAAGTTCAAATGCATGAATGTCGACAATAGAAGTATGTAAAAGGTTACGAGTAAATTTTGAAAGGTAGAAGATGACACATTCAAACATTAGAAGCAAACCATTAATCTAAAAAATCATAGGTAAAGCCTAGTATGTTAACATTTCTTTACACGCTAAAACATACGATATATCTGGGTTTTATCTACTTAGTATATAAAAAGTGTATATTTTGAGTAAATTTTTGAACTCAAAAAACGTTTATAAAGACATAGTGAAACATAATACCAATTTTCGATAAGAAAGAAAGGACTAGAAAAATGGGTACAAATGGTGTGAATGGTGCAAAACCTACAGTTACCAGAGAATTGCTTGTTGATAGATGGAAAAACGCAATATTATCTGGAGATCAAAGCAAAATTAATGAAGCACAAGCAGCTCTTCTCGATTTTAAAGAGACTCAACCGAAAGGTGGTACAGAAGTAGAGCACACAGAAGCTCAACCTTTGACAGCTGAACAACAAACAGCTAAAGCAACTGCACAACAAAAAGCAAATGATGAAATTGCTCAAATGAAAGCAGCTGCAGTTATTGATAAACATGAATCAAAAGCTGACGGCAAAATGGCTACAGATACAACTGCTTTAAAAGGTCAAGAAAGATATGCAAATAAAGAAGATGCAAAAACAGAATTCGGAGTTTCCGGACGTAAAGCAGGAAAGATTGCAAAAGCAGCAAGAAAAAACCTTGAAGCTATGAAATCTTATGATGCAGTTGAAAAAATCTTTACCGATAAAAAACAATATGAAGCTGCAGTAAAAGCTGCAAAAGCTGAAGGTAAATGGGATAAAGAACACCCTAAATATACTCTACTTGAAGGCAAAGCTTTAGAAGGTGCTAAAACTTTAGCTGCAAAATCAAAAGAAAGTGTAAATAACGCATTAGCATCATATAAGAAATATGCTGCAATATATGAAAATCCTAATACTTCAGCAAAAGATAAAGACAAAGCATATGAGGTAATGAAAAAAGCTGCAACATATATCGCAAGAGATTATAATGCATCTCAAATGGTAAATGAAGATGGCTCAATTGATGCAGATGCTTATAAGAAAACAATGCTTCAATACACAGGTTCAGACTTTAAAGCAGGCTTAGATGAAAGAAAAGTTCTTAAAGGCAGTGCAGAAGTTAAAAACCACACAACAAAAGCAATGTTTGAAGCTGCTGGTTTAGATGTAAGATTGAATTACACCGGTGTTAAAAAAGCTGCAGCAGGTTTAGGTACACTTGGTGCAGGACCACTGGCAGCAGTATTAGGAGGCGGAGTTGTAGCGACCGCAATCGCAAGTGCAACAGCTACTGCAACAGCAACAGCAACTGCAACAGCAACTGCAACAAATCATTGGACAGCTGGAAACGGTGAAGAATTCTTTGACCAAGCAGAAGCTACAGACACTCAAACATCTACTGCAACAGCTTCCAAAGTAGCTGAAGCATCAGCAAGAATTTCTAAAGGAGAACAAGCATTAAGAGGTCTTTTAGGCGCAGTTGTTCCAGGGGTAATTGCAGCAATTGTAACAAAAGATAATGGAGAAAAAGACATTTTCAAAGGTGCTTCCGTTGATGAAGTTTTAAGTAACAAAGTAAAAGTTTCAGGTAAAACAAACCAAGCAATTATGAATAAAATATTGGAAACTTCAATCACAGGTGATGCTGAAAGAGATAAAATGATTAAAGCCGCAATCTTAACTAATGCAATTGGCGAAAGAACAGGTAAGAGTGCAAATAGACGTGAGTTGTTAGCAGCTTATGAAGCAACTAAGTTCTTAAGCAATAATAAAGACCTAGTTGAACCGGAAGAGAAACCACAAACAACTACTCCTCCGACTACTACAACTCCACCAACAGAAGAAACTCCAACACCTCCTCCAACTACAGTTCCACCGGAAGAAGAAGAACCATGTACTAAAAAAGATGAACGTTCTTCTCACGGACCAACTATCGCATCAGGCAAAGTTAGAGGTCACGGTCAATCTCCATACTGGATTGCACGAGCTTATATAACTCCAGATGGCAAAGAGTTAACAGCAGCTCAACGTAAAGACTTGCAAAGACAATTAGGCAAAGCTGAAAATAAACAAGTTCAAGTTCGTGAAAACGGACACATCGGATACAAATACAAAAATGAAATTACTTTATCTGATGGAACAGTAGTAAATCTTGCCGACAATGCAGCTGAACGTATCGGAACCGGTCAAATGAAGAAAACTAGAACAGTTATCAGAAATGGTAAAGAAGTAAGACAAATTAGAAAAGTTCTTTGTGAACCAGACAAAAACGGTAATCCGGTACCAGTTGACGGACCAGACGGTCAATGGCATGATGTTAAATAAAAACTAAATAGTTATTTTGACAGGGTGAAATCAAATGATTTCACCCTGTTTTTTGTTGGTTAGAATCAAAAATAACATGTCATTCTGAGCAGCACGAGCAGAGAATGCAAGGCATTGTTTAATGCGAGTGCATTATGCAAAGAATCTCATAACTCTCTTTGTTCACTTTTTCTTTTTGGTTTCGATGCAAAAAGAAAAAGTGGAACCGAAAAAGAAAAACACGAACGACCAAATGGAACGAGTCATCAGGGGCTTTGCCCCCGAACCCCTAATCATGTCATTACGAGGAAAACAAGCCGAGCAGAGTGCGGAGAGCCTGCCGAGGCAATAGGCTATCTGCAGGACTAGTCGGCAGGCTCGTAGACACGTTTAATGCGAGGCGCAGTAAACAAGATTAGTACAGAGTGACATCGTAATCTTGAACACAACACACCAATGTCACCCTGAACTCGTTTCAGGGTCTTAAAAAAATTAAGGAGATTCTGAACCTGTCTTGGATTATTGGCAGGTCGGCCGGCTCAACGCAGCCCTCCCTAGGACGAGTTCCGCTATCGCTCCACTCTTGCCAAAATCCGCAGTTCAGAATGACAATTAATAATAGTGCAAATCACAATAAAATATAACAACAATGTTCCACCCTTGAGGGGGAACCGAAATCTTTGATTTCGATGGGGGGGTATACTGAGGGAGTAATTGCACCCACAGATGACTATATCGGCAATTATCCCAGTGTTATGGATTGTTACGTCACTCCGTAAAATAAATATCACAATTGAAAATAATTTTTCCTCACAATGACATGCCTTTTTTACATGTCATTACGAGGAACAAAGCTAGACAAAGTACGAAGCTGCCAGTACAGAGTGACGTCGTAATTTTGAACACCGAGGAATAAACCCTCACCCCTACCCTCTCCTAATCATGGAGGGAATATATAAAGAACTTATACCTTATTGCCTCAAATTATAAGTTTCTCAAGCCTCACCATTGTTGATGTCAAGCACCCTAACTCCAAATGGAATTGACTTAAGTCCGTTTTGAACCCAATAGCCATCTTCTTGCTCAAACTTTTCCATCAAAGAAAAATAAGTCGAACCAGAACCTGTCATCATTGATTTTGGATATTTATTCTTTATAAACTGCAATTGCGGGTAATCCTCAATCACCGCCCATTCTAAATCATTTTCAAAATTATCTCTTGTTTTTAAAGCTTTACTATTATTTTTAAGTTCTGCAAACTTCGTATATGCCTCTTTAGCTGAAATTCCGAGTGCTTTAGGCTTAATTAAATTTACATTGAACTCTTCAAATTCTAATGGTTCTGTAACCTCCCCACGACCTGTTGCAAGGATTCGTCCGCCATTCAAACATACATTCAGATCAGAACCCAACCCAGCACACAAATAATTCAACTCATCACGAGTCAAAATATCTTTAAAAATTTTATTTAAGCCATAAAGAGTTCCGGCAGCATTAGTACTTCCACCCGCAAGCCCAGCAGATACAGGAATAGATTTATCAATATATATTGAGATTTTTTTGTTCTGTAAGTTCGTTTTATCCAAAAATAATTTTGCGGCTTTATAAACAAGGTTCTTTTCATTATACGGAATTTCTTTATTATTTCCATCAAGTAGAATTTCAGATGTTGAATAATTTTCAATATTTATTGTCAAATAATCAAACAAATCTATAGTCTGCATAATGCTTTCTATATTATGAAACCCATCTTCTCTTTTATTCAAAACTTTCAACAACAAATTGATTTTTGCAGGACATTGAATTTTTATACTTTGCATAATATTAAAATTTATCCTTTTTGCAACTCTTCAGACAATTTACCAAATATTTCAATTGACAACTTTTCACCTCTTGTGTTTTCATCAATTCCAAGATTTGATAAGGCTTTTATAACTGTTTCTTTAGGGAATGCAGCATTCATCAAACAGTTTTTGATATTTTTACGACGTTGTGCAAATGCAGCTTTAATTACGCGTCTGAAATATGAATAATCAGTCAATTGAAGTTTTGGAGATTGTTTTACATCTAATTTTACTAGTGCCGAGTTCACTTTTGGC
>JBNMKP010000062.1:0-8376 GCA_050874405.1 bacterium | reverse complement strand
TCTAAATCTACGTGATTTTCACGTAAATACTGAATTAATTTCTTTTCTTTTTCAGATACTCTAATTTGAAATTTAAGAACAACTCCGGTTTTAGGTTTTCTTCCGGCATCTGTTCTCGCTCCACCATGAGTGAAGTGTTCTTTATAGTAGTTTTCCCCACTTTCTTCTGCCCATTCTTCTCTTGAAATAATGGTATATTCAGGTTTCATTTCATTTGGGTATATCCCTTTAACATATCCTTCTGAATCTTTAATATAAACATATCCCATTGTTAGACCTCCTTTAATCTTTTAAGTGCTAACTTTATATTATAACTAATTATCTTGATTTCGTCAACATATTCAAGTCAATGCTAAGGGGCACTGAAATGCATTCCACCATTGTTAATTCGTATAGATGCACAAGAAATTCCTGTACCTTTATAACAATCATTTATTTTGTCCTCTGATTCGTAGTAAGGAATAAATCCGTCTTGCATAAAAGCTAAGAAAAATATATCTTTTCCGACAACATTAGGGGCATTCAATCCATTTGTATCTATTTGAACCCAGCCACAATTTCGCAAAGTTCCTGCCCATGAAGATTCCGCATCTGCTACAAAATTGCAATCGGTTCTATGATATCTGAATTTTACAGAATATCCGCTTAATGTAACCAAGGACGGCCACTTATCATTAACATTCATTTTATAATAAAGGGTTTGTTTGTTTAAAAATGTAGATGAAGCAAGACATTTGTTCGGAGGATTTCCATTACAAGTATGTGAAACTTTCATTTTTGTCGCAAATAAATCTCTGAAACAAGTGTCATCAAATGATTTACACATAGTAATTGGAGAACTCTCGTCATTTTCTAACATTTTCATTGTTTGGTTCAATTCGCTAAAAATCTTTTTATATTGAGTTGTGTATCTTTTTTCTTGAATTTTTGAGATCAATGTTGGAATTGTCATTGCCGCAACTACTCCAATAATACCGAGGGTGATTAATACTTCTGACAATGTAAATGCAATTTTCTTTTCAAAGTCTATATGTGTTTTCATTTTATTCTTCCTTTCATTAAATCCAAATAATTCTATATAAAGTGCGAAATATTTAGTCATATTCTTGAATAATCTCGATTAATTCTATATTATTTACGAATTAATGTCAAATATTCTCATTCCTTAACGTACTAAATCGCTGGAATATAACTTATCCTTTTATTGAAAGGTTGCTGTTATGGATATAAAAAATCTGTTAGGAAAACGAATAAGAGAATATCGCTTGAAGTATGGTTTGACACAATTTCAATTGGCAGAAAAATTAGGAATTGATGACAAACATTTGAGTCGAATTGAGTTGGGTAAAAATATGCCACAAGCTAATGTTATTGCAAAACTTGCTGAGGTTTTTGATGTTGAACCTAAAAGTCTTTTTGAATTTTCTCATCTTGCGCCTATTCAAAATGTTCGAGATGATTTGAATAATATTATTTCAAATTTATCAGATGAACAGATTATTTTGACTTACAAGTATGTGAAAACTTTCGTTATATAATAAAATTATGATAGATGACGTTGTAAAAATTTTACAAGACGCAAAACAACCACAAAGTGATTTTGTAAAACTTATGGATAATTTTAAAAATCCATATTTAGTATTGATTGCTTGTATTTTGAGCTTGAGAACCAATGATAAGACTACATACCCTGCGACTTTGAGAATGCTTGAACTTGCCAAAACTCCACAAGAAATGATGAATGTAAAAGTTGAAGATTTGGCAAAGGCGATTTATCCTGTCGGTTTTTATCAAAATAAAGCAGGACAAATTATTGAACTTTCTAAAATCATTGTCGAAAAATATAATGGTAAAGTTCCTGATAGTATAGATGAATTGTGTAAGTTTCGTGGGGTTGGACGTAGAACTGCAAATTTAGTTATGACGTTGGGGTTTGGAGAACCTGCAATTTGCGTTGATGTTCATGTTCATAGAATTTTTAATCGACTTGGCTATATAAAGACAAAAAATCCCGAAGAAACAGAATTTGCTCTTCGAGAAAAATTGCCTATAGAATTTTGGATTCCGATAAATACATTGCTTGTCACTCACGGGCAAAATGTTTGTAAACCGATAAATCCGAAATGTGATGTATGCCCGATTGCAAAATATTGTCAAAAAGTTGGGGTTAAAAATAAAAAAGCTTAACCTTTAATTTTATTTAATAATACCGAAATAATTGATTTTTGTTGAGTTTATTTTGGTTGTGATAGTTGCTGTGTTTTTTTTGTAATATTTTTTGATGTCGTTTTTGCAAAAGTATTTCTGCAATGTTGAAATGCTTGGACTTTTATTGCTCCGATATTTAATGACATTTTGTTCTCCTTTTTGTTTTTATTCGAAAATCTTTAAATTTAAAATTTTGATAAAATAAAACCTCCAAGTTAATAAAGCTTAACATTTTGGAGGTCTTATTTGTTATTAAATATTAACTACTTAGCAATTTTAATGATTTCAGATGTAATGTCTTTACCACCGTAAAGAACGATACCTTTACTCAATACTAGGTCATAGCCGTCAGCTTTTGCTTTAGCATTGATTTGTTGAGAAATTGATTCATCAATTGCTTTCAATTGTTCTGTGTAATTTTTATCCATTGCTTCTTTTTTAGCAATTAATTCTTTGTTATATTTTTCTTCTGCAGCTTTTTTCTTGTTTGCATCAGTAATAGCGGCTACGTCTTTTCTTGCTTTTTCAACAAATTTAATAATTTCTTCTGCTTTAGCTTGTTGGTCTTTTTTCAAAGATTGAACTTTTGCAGATGCATTCACAACTTGTGGAACATCAACGATAGCAACTGAAAAACCATCAGCATAAGCAGCCGAACCAAATGTTAAACCTCCTGCAACAGCCAAAATAGCTGCGAATAAACCTAAATTTTTTCTCATAATGATTTCTCCTTATTGTCGCTATTATGTTAACACAAATATTTTGGAGTTGTATAGTAATCCATTTGGTTTATTTTTTTTGTTACATCTTTACATGTTTTACTCAATTTTGTATAATAATGATTGGTAGGTAATCCTTATTAACTATTTTTGTAAAAAGTTCTTAACAAAAATTAAAAAAAGGTTTTTATTTATCAATTATCGTCAGACAATAATCTTATAAGATATAAATTTAGATATACGGCTAGATATACAATATTATTAATAATAAAAAGGTGAACAAAATAATGAAAAAGATTAAGAAAAGTAATCGATTACTAAGTGCAATTTTGACAGTGTCGGCTTGTTGTGCATTCTCTGCAGTATGTTCTCCTGCATTTGCCGCAGGTGAGGCAGTCGGTGGTCTTGTTCCGTCAGGATACGGTTATTCTCACGGTGCAGTCCCTGTAATGAATGAAGTTGGTGGCGCTTCTATTCACGATTCTGATATGATGCGTTATGACAGAAACCAACGTTTGAATAACAAAGATTATTATCAATATGAACAAAAACGTTATGGTACAGGTGGTTCCGCAGTTACAAATACTGCTCCTGCCAATGCAATCCCAGATGCAATGAAAGCTACTGTTAACGAAATGGGTTCAAAAGGTGTATATGTAAACTCTATTGAAGTTTCTCCATCAGAAATTTTAACTAAAGAAGAAATCAATGGAGTTATCGGACAATATGTTGGAAGAAACGTATTTATGTCTGATATTCAGGCTGCAATTAACGGTTTGAATAACTTGTATGCTGAAAAAGGTTATGTAACAGCAAGAGCATATTTACCTGAACAAACAGTTTCAAACGGCAATATTAAAATTGAACTTATTGAAGCTAAAATCGGTAATGTTACTGTTGTAAATAACAAATATACCACTTCAGGATATATTTTAAAACGTATGCCTGAAAAATCTGGTCAATTGTTTGATATCGTTGATTTAGAAAAAGATGTTTTGGATTTCAACAGATATCATGATGGTGTTAACTTATCCGCTAACTTAAAAGCAGGTGAAACCCCTGGAACAACTGATATTGAATTGACAGCGGCTGAAACATTCCCATTCCACTTGATTGGTATGATGGATAACGCAGGTCGTAGAAGTACAGGTTCTTTAAGAGGTGGTCCGGCAATCGTTGCAGATAGTTTATTCCACCACAGAGATCAGTTATCTATGGGTTCATATTTTGCAGGCGGTTCTATAAGCCCATTCTTTGATTATAGCGCTCCTGTTAACAAAAAAGATGGTAGAGTAGGTTTTTCTTATTCATCAACTTTTGCTAATGTTAAATATGGTCCTGCTTACTTAACTAACTTAGGATTAAAAAGTAATTCATATATCTATAGTTTGTACTATGATCAACCAATCGTAAGATCAAGAGGTTTTGAATTCAAGACATTTGCATCTTTGAATTACAAACGTGCAAGAACTTGGTCTAAATACGATAACGCATTTGAATCTTTGTTCGGATATTCTCCATTTGCTGATGTTGACCAAGTTACAAGTGTAGATGTTGGATTTAATATCAGAAAAGATACTAAACATGGTATTTGGTACTTGAACCAAGGTGCTGCAATGGCATTCCCTATTTTTGATAGTGATTCAAGCTACTTCAAATATTCAGGTGGATTGTTAAGATTACACGACTTCTCTCACGGTGTTATCGGTCAATTGAGAGGTAGTTACCAAGTTATTCCAAATAGCAAATATATTCCGTACTTAGACCAATTCCAAACAGGTGGTTTGGCAACAGTTAGAGGTTATTCTGAAGGTATTTGTATGGGTAAAAACGGTTATTTCTTCAGTGGTGAATTGATGTTCCCATTGTTACCTAGAACAATTACTAATAAAGAAGGCAGAGTTCGTAACTTTGTTGGTCAATACGTGAAAGGTGCAGTATTTGCGGATACCGCAGGTGTATTCCCTTGGGTTGAGCAAGACGTATATGGCGGAAGTTACTTCTTAGCTTCTGTTGGTATGGGCTTGAGAGTTCAATTGCCGGGTGACTTGAGTGCTCGTTTATATTGGGGCTATCCATTGATTAACAATGCTTATGAAAGAGATAGAAAATATGGTAGATTCCACTTTGAATTAACTCTTGAACCTGATTTCGATGCGTTGTTAAGCAAACGTTCAACTAAGGCTCAACCGGTTCAACCTCAAACAGCACCGGAGCAACCTAAGTTGGCTCCATTGGATAACGGTCCAAATAACTATGATGATATCAGACACTATGACTACTTGTTAGATGGTGGCGCAACATTATAGGTTATAAAATCTTTATGTAATATAATAGTAAGCGGTAACATGTTTTGTTACCGCTTAATTTTTGGAAAAGAGGATAGGGATATGGTTTGTAAATCAATTTTTGTAACCGCAACTGGTACAGATATCGGCAAGACTTATGTTTCAGCCTTGTTAGTGAAAAGAATGAGAAATTTGGGTTTGAATTGTGGGTATTATAAACCTGCATTGAGTGGTGCTATTCGACAATCAGACGGTAGTTTGCTCCCTGGGGATTGTGATTTTGTTGTAAAAACAGCAGGTCTTAATGTTGAACCAATGGACTGTTTAAGTTACTGTTTTGAAGAAGCTGTTTCTCCTCATTTGGCGGCGGAACGTAAAGGAATAAGGATTGAAAAATCTGTAATTAAATCTGATTATGAAAAGAAATCTCAAAATTACGATTATATGGTTGTTGAGGGTGCAGGCGGAATTACTTGTCCTTTCAATTTAAAAGAAGAACAAATCCTTTTGCCTGATGTGATTAAAAATTTAGGTTTAGATATAATAATTGTTGCTGATGGAGGTTTAGGAACGATAAATTCCGTTTTATTGACAGTTGATTATGCAAAACATCAAGGACTGAATATTAAAGGCTTGATTTTAAACAACTATGATGAAAATAATTTTATGCATGTTGATAACAAAAAACAAATTGAAAGATTGACAGGGGTTGGTGTTATCGCTTGTGTAAAAAAAGGTGATAAAGATTTGGATATCTCAAAAGATACTATATTGAAAATATTGGAGGATAAATAATGAATTGGCAGGAAGAAGATTTAAAATACATTTGGCACCCGTGTTCACAAATGAAAGACTATGAAACTTTACCGCCAATTGTTGTTGATCATGCAAAAGGTATAAATATTTATGATGTTGATGGAAATTGTTATAAAGATGTTGTCAGTTCTTGGTGGTGCAATTTGTTAGGACATTGCAATCCGAAAATTAACGAAGCAATGAAAAAGCAACTTGATACTTTAGAACACGTTATATTTGCGAATTTTACTCACAAACCCGCAATCACGTTATGTCAAAGATTGATGGAAGTTTTGCCTAAGGGAAAAGGTTTAGGTAAATTTAATTTTGCAGATAACGGTTCTGCGGCTATTGAAATGTCTATGAAAATGAGTTTTCAATATCATCAACAGACCGGTAATCCTCAAAAGAAACGTTTCATGGCTTTATCAGATGCTTATCACGGCGAAACAATCGGTGCATTATCAGTTGGTGCTTGTGATTTGTATTCTCAAATTTATAAGCCAATTTTGATGGACGTTGTACGTGTTCAAGGACCGGATTGTTTTAGATGTCCTTATGGCAAATGTCGTGATAATTGTTCTTGCGAATGTTTTGAAAATGCAGAAAAAACTTTTGAAAAATATGGTGACGAAACTTGCGCAATGCTTGTTGAACCGTTGTTGCAAGGTTCTGCAGGTATGAAGATTTATCCGCCATTGTATTTGACAAAATTAAGAGCCTTATGCGACAAGTATAATGTTCATTTGATTGCAGATGAAATTGCAACCGGATACGGTAGAACTGGAAAAATGTTTGCGTTTTACCATGCCGGAGTTTCTCCTGATATTATGTGTTTGTCTAAGGGGCTAACAGGTGGTTATATGCCTATGTCAATTTGTGTTGCTACAAATGATATCTACGATGCGTTTTATGATGACTATGGCAAAGGTAAGGCTTTTATGCACTCGCACACTTATGCCGGAAATCCTTTGGCTTGTTCTGCTGCAAATGCCGTTCTTGATATTTTGCGAGATGAACAAATTATTCCGCACGCAGTTGAGAATGCTAAATATTTTAATAAAATTATTAAAGAAAAATTTGAAGAACTCCCTTATGTTGGAGAAGTTCGTCATATCGGATTGGTTAATGCGATTGAAATTGTTAAAGACAAAAAGACTAAAGATGCTTATCCGTCTAATTTAAGACTTGGGTATCAAATCTATAAAAAAGCTCTTAAAAAAGGCGTTTTGCTTCGTCCGTTGGGTGATGTAATTTACTTCAACCCGCCTTTGATTATTCAACCTGAGGATATGGATTTTGTAACAGATGTTGCAAAAGAATGTATGACCGATGTTATGAATAATTTATAAAAAGTTTAAAGCCTCCGTTTTCGGGGGCTTTAAGTTATTTGATAGGTTTACCAAAAATTATTCTTGCTCCTCCCCATTTTTGTTGGAGTGTCTTTTTTAAACCCAGAATTATGTCATTAATATTGCAAACACTCATTTGTACCACGTCAATTAGTGTGCTGAGTTTGGGAACAAGAACGGAAAAATCAGAACTTGTTTTGTTGACGTTACCAGTGATAGATATGAAATCTTTTGAAGAATTTGCAAAATTTGAAGTCATCTGTTCAATATTTTTTGTACTATTTTGAATATTTTGTTTTGTAATGCTGTCATGAACTTTATTTGACATTGCTTTCATATTTTGAGTTGTTTGTTCTAGATTTTTCATTCCGTTTTTCAAACTCGTTGTAGAGTTTAGAATATTATCTCTATTTTCGCTTAGAATATCAGTCACAAGGTCAAACATTTCTGTTAAAGAGTCTGTTGTCTTTTTTGCAGAACTCAATAAATCTCCACCTTTTTCAGATAAATCATCAATGTGTGCTTGATTTATATCAGAAATTCCGCTAAAAATAAATCCAGTATCTCCTTTAATTGTGTCACCTGTGCGGATATATCTAATCATAGGACGACTTGGGTAAATTATATCAACGTATTTAGTTTCATTGTCATATTTTTTTATTTTAACTCGAATATTTTTAGGTAAATGAAGCCCTCTTTGGTTGAGGGTTATGTACAAATACGTCTTTTTAAAGTCTTTTGAAATTCTTAACCTGCTTGTTGAACCCAGTTTGTAGCCTTTGTAATATACTCCCATTTTGCTTGGGATAGGATCCATTTTGTTGAATTCCGCTTTTATATAAGTGTGATTTAGATAGTTTGCAATTCCGACTAATGCAAGCACGAATATTATTGCCCAAAACAAAAATTTACCAAAACTCATAAATTTATTATTATAAAATTTATGAAAAATTTAATTGTCCGGTTGGTTGTTAATTAAGAATAGAGGATAATTTTTTGTGCATTCTTACATTA
>JBNMKP010000061.1:0-8451 GCA_050874405.1 bacterium | reverse complement strand
TTGCAAATGCCAAGGATAAATTTAATACTTTGACAGAAAATGATGAATATTTGTTTGACGAAACAAAAGATGTAAAACAGGAAGTTATGGATATTAAACAATTGTTATCTTCTTTTAAGACAAATCAATCACTCATCAATGCAGAATTGAAACCGGAGAGTCTGTTTGTATTTACAGCGCTAGAATTTGCGAATGATGAGTCAGCTGTTCGTGGTTTGTTGAATTCTACAAACCAAACGGTTGTGTTAAAGGCTTTAGAAACTTTGAAGCAAATGAATTCTCTAACAAATGAAGATAAAAATTTGGCTCTATCATCTGTGACGAGCGAAGATATAAAAAGTGTAATTATGGCAATATAAGGAAGTTTTGGCTATGTTTATTATTTCAAAAGAAAAAGACAACACACCTAAAGGTTTTAGAAAGTTAACTGATGATGAACTTATAAAAGATTTTTTGAGTTTTGATTCAAATGAAGATTATTCAATTTCTAAAAACGAATGGATTATAACATTCGTAAAAATGTTGGCAAACGATATGGATTCACTTGAAAAAGATGGTCCGGATTCAATAATGAAACGTATTCAAGAATTGTCTAGTGAATTTGATTATTATGACAAAGATAATAACAAATACTTAGACTATGAGGAATATAAAAATATCATTGCAAATAATGTTTTAATTTCAGAAGATTAGTTTTAATAAATAGATAAAAGTAAAAGGCGGATTAAAAAATTTTTAATCCGCCTTTTTTGTAAATAAATTGTTTTTAATTATTAGTCAAAAACGTAGCTAATAATTGCTGCTTCTCTAGCTTTTTTGATAGCTTTAGCAATCATTCTTTGGTGAGCTGCACAGTTTCCTGTGATTCTTCTAGGAATGATTTTACCTGCTTCAGTTAAATATCTTTTCAATTTTGCAGCATCTTTGTAGTCGATTGATGTAACTTTATCAGCACATAAACTACAATTCTTACGTTTTTTCTTATCGTCTTGTCTTGCCATTTTTTCTAATTTGCCTTTCTAGCCTTATTATTTATTTCTACTATTTTCTTTTATTGTTTAGAATGGAACTTCTTCATCGTCCATCAAAACATCTGTATTAGCATCAGGTGAAGATGACTCCATATCACCAAATGTTAAGATGTCACCTTCATCATTTGAAGAATTTGAACCTGCAGATGCTCCACCCATAAGTTCAATTGTAGCAGCTTCGATTTCGAAAACTCTTTTTTCAGTTCCGTCGTCCATTTTGCTGATACCGTTTTGTAATCTTCCCTCAACTAAAACTTTTTGGTTTTTAGAAAGAGAATTTACAACTTCTTCTAATGATTGTCTTTTAGATATAACTCTCACCAAAATTTCATCATTTGTACCGATATTCAATACGAAAGATGAAACCGCAACATTGTTTGATGTAAACCCTGTCTTTGGTGCTTTATAAACTATACCTGTTACTACTGCTTTTGCTAATGCCATTTTCTAATTCCTATAACTCTAACTATACAGAAGCTTTTTCAGCTACTTCCATGAACATTGTTCTTAAGATGTTGTCGTTCAATCTTAATTGTCTTTTGAATTCAGCTACTTTGTCAGCTGGAAGAGCTAAAATTGTAGTCGCGAAGAAACCATCTCTGAAATTTTGGATTTCATAAGCTAATTTTTTTCTTCCAACTTTGTCTGTAGATTCAACTTTACCACCGAAATCAGCGATGATTGAATCGATTTTTTCGATTAACTTATCAACTTCTTCAGCGTCTAAGTTAGGTTTGAATATAGTCATTAATTCATAATTTCTCATTTTATTGTGTCTCCTTTTGCTATTTTCCTATGATGTATGTTTAAATAGTACCATGAAAATAGATTTTTTTACAACATGTACTCTACTTTAAAACTGTATTCAGCAGGTCCGATTAAGAAAATATTTTTGTCCGGATTTTCTTTTGTTCCGCTCCATTCAACATTTACAGCCCCACCTAGCAGATTAACTTTAACATTATTTTCTGTTAAGTTATTTAAAACACAAGCAACTGTACTTGCACAAGCTCCTGTTCCACAAGCTAAAGTTATTCCGCAACCTCTTTCGTAAACTCTCATCTCAATTTCGTTTCTTGAAATTACTTTTACAAATTCAGTATTTGTTTTTTCTGGGAAATATGGGTGAACTTCCATATCCGGTCCATAAGTTTTAGCAAGAATCATTGGATCTTCTTCTGTGAAAATTATACAGTGAGGATTTCCCATAGAAACAGGGGTTATTTGGAATTCCTTGTCTTTTACATGAACAATTCTTTCCCCTTTGAATGGAATTTTTTCATCTTCAAGAATTGGAGTTCCCATATTAACTTTAATTTTTCCATCAGCTAAAATTTCAGGTTTGATTATTCCGGCTAAAGTTTTAACACTAAAAGTTTTTTTATCAACTAATTTGTTGTCGTAAACATATTTTGCAAAGCATCTCATTCCGTTTCCGCACATTTGGGCAGTTGTTCCGTCAGAATTGTAGAAATACCATGCAATGTCTGTTTCTCCATTTGGCTTAGTGTCTGGGATAATCATGCCATCAGCACCAATTCCAAAGTGTCTGTCACAAAGTTTTTTTGCAAGTTCTGACATTGAAAGTCCTGTTTTTTCATACTCTGAATAGTCTAAAATTACGAAATCGTTTCCGCAACCTTGCATTTTTGTTATTTTAATTGTTTTCATATTTCTCCTTTTTTCGTAAATTATAAATCAACTGAATTCTAATAGCAATCTGCAATTTAACCCTTTTGAAATTAATATTAACAAATGTAAAATATTTTAACTCTTCTGCAATTTCATTGAATAAAAATACTTTATATAAATGTAGGTTATAGTGTGAAAGGTATGCATTATTATGTACAGTGGTGTGGCAACAGGTATATTTGCATTTAGGAATGCTAATAAAACTGCAAATGAAAATATTGGCAGACTTCCTGTAACTGTAGGACAAGGTGCTGCAGTAATCAAAGCCGGTGCTCAATACAATAATGCTGTTTCAAAACAAACTAAAGTTGTCTTAAACACTATTGATGAAGTTGCAAAAACAGATAAAGTTTTTGGTGGACTTACAAAAGCTGTTAAATTTGCAGCTAACCATGTTAACCATTTCATTGTTGTTTCAAGTGGTTTGAATGTTTTAACTGCTAAAAAAGAAGACCGAAAAAGAACTTTAATTGCTGAAAGCGGTTCTTTAGCAGGTATGTTCGTTGGAGAAGGGTGGATGAAAAAACATCTTGATGGTGTTTTAGCAAAACTTCCTATCTCTAAAAAATGGGCGCCAATTGTTAAAGGTGTGACTTTTGTTATCGGTTCAATTACCTCTTCTAATATCGGTCAAAGTATTGGTGAAAAAGCTGCAAAACAAATTGATAAACCTACTCCCAGAAAGATTAATTACGTTGCATAATTATTTCAACACTTGTGCTACAATTTGTGATGCTGTAATTTTTAAACAGCTTAACTTGTCACAAGTTGTTTGACGTCTAGCCCATAAACATGGTTTTAATTCGCAGTTGTCGTTTGCTTTTATTGCAACTACATTATCGCTTTGAGGAATAAGAGCTTTGTCATCAGTTGGACCAAAGATTACGTATGTTTTTGTGTGCAAAGCGACTGCAACATGTAGTGGTGCAGAATCAGAACATAAAAACTTGTCAGCTGATGAAATTAATTCAGCTAAATCTTTTAAACTTTTTGTTGTTCCATATAAGTTTTCAAAATTTTGAGTTCTTACGTTATTCAAAATTGTATCAATACACTCTTTGTCATCAGGTCCACCAACAAGCATTACTTTTTTGCCTTCAGCGACTAACAAATCAATAACTTTAGCCCAAGTTTCTGCTGGAATTGTTTTGATACAACCTTTTTGAACACTCAATTTACTAACTCCTGGGTGAATAAGCACAGAGTTTGCAATTTTTTCTCTTCGCTCAATATTAATTTCCGGAAGTTCAGTGTTGTGAGTTGTTATTTCTCTGATTAAATCGTGATACATTTTGCAGGCATATTGATTTTTATTTAACTTCATCGAGTGAGTTAATAACAAGTGGCTTAATTTACCTGTGTCATAGCCACAGCGCTCTTTAATGCCTGTCAAAAATAAAAGAATACTAATAAATTTATTTCCTCCAGATGAAACAACAAGGTCAAAATTTCCTTTTCTTGCTTTTATTATTAGTTTAAAAAGTTCTGAGTATTTATTTTTGCCTTTTACATCAATCAAAAATAAATACTCAATAATATTAGTTAAATCTTTAACACTTTTGCTTCTTGGTTCTAGTGCCAAGGTTATTTCAGAATTTGGAAATTCTTTTTTTAGTGAAATAAGAGTCGGAAGAAAAAATATTTCATCTCCGATTCCGCCAAAATTTATTGCAAGTATTCTCTTTTTCTTATCCATGCCTTTATTATACCAAAAAGAATTGGAAAAGACCTTACCGAAAAATTTTTCTGTAGCTACAGGTTAAATAATGTAAATTTCTTTTTGCCCCCTCTCCCTACCCCTCTTCCACAACATGGGGCGAGGGAATTATTTTTTAATTCAATATTTCTTTTCATATTATCTCCTAAAAATATTACCTTTTATGTAAATAATATATCTTATATTTCTAAAAATTGCAATAAATATTACCTATAATTTCGTACAAAAGATTTAGGATTGAACGTATCATAAATGTTGGAGATGGTTATGGGGCTAAAAAATACATTTGCAAATAATTTAAAAAGAATTAGAAAACGTAATAAATTGACGCAGGAGCAATTCGCAGAACTCGTTAATGTCGCTCCAAGACATATTTCTTTTCTTGAAACGGGCAGAAGTTTTCCATCTTGCGAATTGATGGAGCGGATTTGCAATGTTTTGCATGCCGATATTACAGAATTCTTTAAGAATTCTGAAAAGTTATCTCGAGAAGAATTACTTAAAAAGCTAGAATATACAACAAATAGCTTGAATGATGAACAATTGAATTATCTTGTGAAAATGGCAGAAGAGCTTTACTAAACAATCATAAAAAAACAGGGTTTTAAAAACCCTGTTTTTTATTTATTAAAAGTATGATTTTGTTCCTTTTCCACCCGGATTCCAATAAGAATTACCTTGGCTTCTTTGTTTTGTTTGAATTTTTACTCTAGGTTCTCTTTTTGCCGGAACCGGTTTCCCTTCTGCTGCGGCATTTTGTGGAACCATGTTTGGATCTAATTTGCTTGCAGGTGTGAATGTTGCTTCGTAAGTTCCGTTTTGAACAGAAACTTGAGGTGCTGCTGCAGAATTAGATGTAACTGGAGTAGTTGACAAAACGGTTGGACTTAATGGTTCTAATAACAATGGTTCAGTTGCTGCATTAGCTGCTTGAGCAATTGCCATAATTGTTAATACCAAAACTAATCTTTTCATATCTTATGCTCCTATTTGTTTTATTTCCTTAATATACTTATATAACGTAATTATTTAAAAATCAAACATAAAAAATTTTGTTATATAATATATAAAAAAAATAAAGGAATAAAAAATTGCGTGAAAGACTTCCAGAATTTTTAAAAAGACCAATTATTGACACAGATAAAACAAGAACTGTTCGAAAAATCTTAAAATCAAATTGTTTAAATACAGTATGTGAGGGGGCAAGGTGTCCTAATAAAAATGAATGTTATTCAAATCATACTGCTACATTTTTGATTATGGGAAGTGTTTGTACAAGAAATTGCAGGTATTGTAATATTTCTTGTCAAAAACCTGAACCGCTAGATGAAAATGAACCGTTACATGTTGCGCAAGCTGTAAGAGATTTAGGGTTAAAATATGCTGTAATAACATCTGTTACTAGAGATGATTTGCCTGATGGAGGAGCAAATCACTTTGCGAAATGTATTTATGAAATACGAAAGCTTTCACCAAATACTAGAATAGAAATTTTAACTCCAGATTTTAAAGGGAGTGAAGAAGCTTTAAATACAATAATAAAAGCTCACCCAGATGTTTTTAATCATAATATTGAAACCGCTCGAAATATTTTTAAAACTGCTCGTCCACAAGGAAATTATGATACATCTTTAAAAGTTTTAAAATATGTCAAAGAAAATTCTGATATTAAAACTAAATCAGGTTTTATGATTGGGTTAGGGGAAGATATTGAACAAATCAAACAAACTATATCTGATTTGTATAGTGTAAATTGTGATATTCTTACGATTGGTCAATATATTCAGCCCTCAAAAGAACATTTGCCTGTTTCAAAATATTACAAACCGGAAGAATATGAAGAGTTAAAAGATATTGCAAAAAATATAGGCATAAAACATTTTCAAATAGGTCCGCTTGTCAGAAGTTCATACAATGCTGCAAAATTGGTTTAAATAATCAAAAAAAAGACCTCACGTGGAGGTCAAGGTTGGTTATTTTTGGTTATGTTATAGTATTATGTCAGTTTTTACTATTTTGTAAGGTTTACATTTGCTTAAATTCTCCTAAAGAATTTTATTTGCTTGTTTTATTTTTAATATTTACAATTCTTAATATATAAATAATCAATTTGATACTATCATATTTATATGTTTGAAAAAGTCAAAAAATTCATCTATGCAAAGATTTTAAAAAAGCACTATTGGCGCACAGGCAAATGTAAGGGTTGTGGAATGTGCTGTACACATATTTATGTAAAACATTTCAAACATGTATTGAAAGATGAAAAAGAATTTAAAAGACTTCAATATTTGCACAAATTTTATTCTGATTTGAAAATTATTGGTAAAGATGAATTAGGTTTAATTTTTGAGTGTACAAATTTAGATTCAGAAACCAAGAGATGTAAAATTCACTTTTGGCGTCCTGGGATTTGCCGAAGATATCCACAAGAAGAGTTATTTTCAATGGGGGGAACATTATCTGATGATTGTGGGTATAAAATGGAACCTATTATTCCGTTCAAAGATGTTTTAAAAACAGTTGAAAAACATCAAAATCGTAAAATTATACGCAAATGGTTTTAAAAAAGATTATACTTTTCTCCAATGTAATTTGTGTTGAAATTCTTTAATATTAAACATACAGATTAAATCAAGGAGAAGTATAATTATGAAAAAGATTTTAATATTGTCACTAGTTGTAATGTTTTCAACTCTAATTAGTGCTAATGCCGCCTGTAAACTTGAAGAATTAGGTGCTTGTAAGGCAAATTTGGATAATCAACCTCAAACAATTAAAGATAAACTCGTTCCAAATCATATTGACCAAATGATAAATCCGACAAGAGATTCCTCAAAACAGTTTACTAATTCGCCACAACTAATTCCGGAAACAATAAACATTGATGTCGATACAAACCCGTCAAACAGAGAAAATAATAATTCTCCGTACAATTCATCTTGTCAATTTGGAACTTGTCTTCCTGGGGAATCTTCCGGCAACATTGGAGATTAATGTCTTCTCCAAACTTCATCGGAAATTTGCCAACCCTCAGAAATAACTTTTTGTAAACAAAAATATCCGTCACCTCTTAAACAATTGGCATCGACTTCGGCTTTAGTTCTGTTATATCCGGCAGGAACTAAGCCTTTGTCTGTCCAGACCATAATATAAATGTCTTTGCCAAATTGGTTAGGCTTTTTATCTCCATTTGCATCAAAATAGAAAGTTAAACCGTCAGAAGTAGAATCAATACCAAAAGATTTCATATCTTCTGCGGTGTTTCCATCAACATTGAAAAATGCACCATTAGCGAGTTTAAAGTTGACAATATTCCCGCCAATTCCGTTATCAAATTCATATCTTGGCGCATTGCCAAGCAAATCTTTAACAATACCCTTTTTATGCCAACAACCACTTTTAGCATTAGAACAGAACTGTTCAACTTTTAAATGTTTTGATAGAAAGGAATCATACCACTCTTGAATACTTGCATCACTTCCGTCTTGAATTGCCATATCATAAGAAACATCATCATAATCAGCGAACTTTATTGCTTGTTGAACAAGTGAATAATTAGCTTTTATTTGAGTTTCAAGTTGTTTTTTTCTATAGTTTGACATTAACGTTGGAATTGTCATTGCTGCAACTACGCCGATAATACCAAGGGTGATTAATACCTCAGCAAGTGTAAAAGCAAGTTTCTTTTTAGGCAATAGGGAATTAAGGGAATAAGGCAATAAGTTCTTTACTTTTTTATTATCTTTTTGGTTATTTGCATTATTATTAATTGTCATTCCGAACTCGATTCGGAATCTCCTTAACTTTTGAGACCCTGAAACGAGTTCAGGGTGACAACTGTGTTCTTTGTTATTTAAAATCTGTTTATAACTCTTAATTTTCATAACTCCTTTTTCTATTATAACAAATTTTTCCTTTACTGTAAATACAAAAACAGGGAACGATAAATATTCATTCCCTGTTCTATAATAATATTTTTGTATAAATTTATCTTTCGCAGATTGTTCT